>JAZUJQ010000200.1:0-6863 GCA_045642845.1 Kiritimatiellia bacterium | reverse complement strand
GTCTTCGGAAAGCGGGCGCGCGGCGAACGCGATCGCGGTGTTGGCGACGGGTTCGCCGAACGCGCGGTACCTGATTCCGGCGGGGAGTTCCTGACCGTGTTCCGGGGCGCGGTCCGTGAACGCGAGCAGTTCGCCGCCGGGCGCGCGCAGCGCGGCGCCGAGCGCGACGAGGTTCGCGAACGGCGCGGGCGCGGGGCGCGAGGAATCGTGTCCGGCGGCCACGCGGCGCACCGCTTCGTCCGGGGAAAGCATTCCGATCAAACCGTCTTCTGCGACGAGGCGGACGGCGTGCGGCGCGGAGGAACGGAGGGCGGAAGCGAGGGCGGCGACGGCGCGGGCGCGCGGAGTGGAGCCGTCGGGCAGGCGGGCGTCCATCGACGCGGAAAGATCGAACACGACGGTCGGGACCGGCGGCGCGGCGCGGCGGACCGCGGGTTCCGCGGCGGCGAGCGTGAGGCAGACGAGGGCGAGCAGTTCGATCCAGAAGAGAGGAGGGGTGCGGAGGCGGTCGCGGCGGTGTCCGGACTGCGTCGCGGGGCTGGCTCCGCGCCAGAGAAACACGGCGGGGACGTTTTTGCGGACGTAGCGGACGCGCATGATGTACGCGGCGACCAGACCGCCGACGGCGGAGAGTCCGAGGAACGCCCATGGAAGCAGGAAGTGCACGGTCAGAGCGCCTCCAGCATTCCGGCGCGCGCCAGCGGGGCGAGGCCTTCGGTTTCATTGAGGCGCAGGAACGACGCGCCGAACGAGCGGCAGGCGTCGGCCCAGCGGGCGCGGTGTGCGGCGAGGGCGGCGCGGTATCCGGCGGCGGAGGCGTCGTCGATCATCACTTCGACGTTTTCGCCGGTTTCGGAATCGACGAGCCGGTGAGGCCCGCGCTCGGGCGGATTTTCATCGGCCGCGAGCATGTGCTGCAGCACGAAACACGCCGCCGCGCCGTCGGTGAACGGGTGCAGCGTGCGGGAAGGTTCGTCGGTCCAGAGAAGATCCGACACCAGCACGCGGATGGAATTGCGGCGGAGCGTTCCGGGACCGTCTTCGAGCGAGAACGAACCGGCGGCGTGGTCGAAATGCCAGAGCGTGGCGGCGGCGCCGGCGTTGCGCGCGGCGGCAGCGAGACCGGCGCACAGTTCGAGCGCGGCGGCGGACTGCGCCGCCATGCTCGGCGAAACGTCGAGCGCGATGTCGAGTTTAGGCAGAACCTCCTCGCGGTAGAGGCGTATCATCTCGCGGTCGGTGCGCGCCATCACCGACCAATCGATGCGGCGGAGATCGTCGCCGGGGCGGTATTCGCGGAAATCAAGGAAATCCAGAGACGAACCGGCGCCGGCGCCGGCGCGCACGCCGTCGCGTCCGCGCATCGCTTCTCGCGGAAGAACCAGCCGGTACGGGACCGGGCGCGTCGGTTCGGGAGGAATCATTTTTCAGCGGGTCCGGCGGACCGGAAGTAAGTTCTGACGACGGGCAGCGCTTCGGGCAGGTTGAGCAGAAGCGCGATGAAAAAAACGATTCCGCAGGCGCACAGCATTCTCACCGTATGCGGCGCGTCGTTGGGATTCACGTCGTTGAACAGTCCGAATACGTTCGCCAGAACGAACAACGCGGAGCCGAGCGCACCGACGAATTTGACCGGGAAACCGAACCGTTTCAGAGAGAAGTTCCACACGGCGCGCGTCACGAGCAGAAGAGCGGCCGCGAGAAGCGCGAAAACGGCCGTTCCGGCGATGACGCGATCGTACGGACGCATGTGGTACAGCAGAGAAAAACCGAACAGCGCGACCGCATGCAGAATCCCGGGGACGGGACCGGTCGCCAGCGGAAAACGCAGGAAACGTTTGAAAAGGTTTTTCGGCCGGTCGATGAGCGAACGGCGCGCGATTCCCGGATTCGCGGAGCATTCGATGAAAAGAAGGGCGACCGCGCCGAACAGCGTCAACGCGGCGCCGATTTCGCGCCAATCGTCGTCGACGTGGGGCGGAATGGAATTGAACAATGAGGTCAGCGCGGTCGCCGCGAGGGCGATGACAGCCGTCGTGACGCGCAGCTGCACGGCGCGGTCGGTGTGCGGCGGCGCGAGCTGCGAGATCGCCAGGGCGCGGGCGACGAGACACACCGACGCCGTTCCCGCGGAAACTCCGGTGAAGAACATCCAGACCTCGTCGATGTCGTCGAGGAACTCGGTGAATATGAACGGCATCGAAATCATGTAAGACACCGCGCCGGTGAAAAACATTAAGAACATGACCTTTCTCAAGGCGTCCGGCAGACGCAGGGACGCCGCCAGCACCGCGACGTGGACCAGAACGCACGCGACCGCGAGGGCCAGGAAAACGTATTGCATGATCACGGAGATCGCGATGCCGCGCAGCAGGTACGAGAGCGTGAGAAACGGCAGCGACGCGGCGATGAAGAACAGGATCATGACGACGCCGGAGAACAGTTTGCCGTTCACGAACCGTCCGGTGGACAGCGTCGTGGCGAGGAGAGGATCGGTTTTCCCGTAACGGTTTTCGGAAAGCATCCGCCAGAAAACGTTGCCCGGCAGCACCGCCATGATCGCGAGGTTCAGCAGAAGCGCCATGAAGTCGAACATGCGGACCCCGGTCTCGGAGTCGGTGAGCAGTCCGGTCTTCGCGTCTCGCATCACGTTGATCACGATCATGGCCACGACGATCTGCAGGGCGAGGAACGCCACGAGAGCGTTGCGGATGTGCCGGCTGCGCGTGAGCTGTCTGAATTCCTTGACGGAAACCGGATTTATGTCGAACGGCTTCACGCTACGTCTCCTTTCGTGACGTTCATGAAAACGTCTTCGAGGTTCGCTTCTTCGATGCGGAACTCCGCCACGCGCAGACCGCGCGACTGCAGCATCGGCAGGAGCGGGGCGACGACGTCGTCCTCCCCGCTGTCCACGACCGCGGCGGCGAAGCGTCCGCGCGGCGCGGCGGAACGCACGCCGGGGCATTCGAGCAGCGCGCGCGCCACGTCTTCGGACGCGGCGCCGACGGCGCGCACGAGAACGGTGGCGCCGGTGCGGGTCGACTGCGCGATTTCCACGATGTCGCCGCCGGACACCAGCCGGCCTTTTTCGATGATGATCACATCCGAGCACATTTCGGCGAGCTCGGTGAGAATGTGCGAAGAAATGAGCACGGCTTTGCCGCGCTCGGCGAGCACCTTGACCAGTTCGCGCAGTTCGATGCGGGCGCGCGGATCGAGACCGTTGGCGGGTTCGTCCATGATCAGCGCTTCCGGGTCGTGCACGAGCGCGCGGGCGAGCGAGACGCGCTGCTTCATGCCTTTGGAAAGGGCCGAAAGCACGCGGTCGCGTATCGGTCCGACGCCGGTGAACTCCTCGACGTCGTCCACGGCGCGGCGGAGCGCGGCGCCGCGCAGACCGAAGGCGCGGCCGAAGAAATCGATGTATTCGTGCGCGGAGATGTCGGACTGCGAAGGCAGGTCGTCCGGCATGAAACCGATGCGTCTGCGCGCTTCGAGCGGGTAGGCCACGACGCTGCGGCCGTCGATCAGGACATCGCCCGAAGTGGGCTCGTCCAGCGTTGCGACGATCGACATCGTGGTTGTCTTGCCGGAGCCGTTCGGGCCGACGAACCCCGCCACGCGTCCCGACGAAAACGAGAACGAAAGGTTGTCCACGGCGCGGACGGAGCCGAAGTCCCTCACGAGATTCTGAACTTGGATTTTCATGGCGTCAGAACATTCCGTAGACGGTGCCATCC
Organism: Kiritimatiellia bacterium; assembly: GCA_045642845.1. GTDB lineage: Bacteria > Verrucomicrobiota > Kiritimatiellia > RFP12 > UBA3636 > JAZUJQ01. Next base: position 3,120 of record JAZUJQ010000200.1, on the reverse strand, counting down.
GCCGAACGCCGCGCCGGGCGGCCTTCCAGCGGATCTTCCACGAACGGGCAGTCGTCCGCGAACACGGCTCTGTAGAAATTGCGCAGAGCGGGAAGCGCTTTCGACGTGTCGTTCGGATCGGTGGTTTTGTTCGGATCGGGCGAGTCGATCATGGACGACGGATCGGTGCGCATGAAATCGTCCGGAGTCAAAGTCGCGCCGGCCGCGACGTTTTCGGCGATGAACGCCTCGCCGGAGCCGTTGCAGATGCAGAGCGTTTTCAGGGCGGCGCCGAGCGCGTTCACCGCGGCGGGCCGGCCTTCGGAGTCGAATTTGACGTCGACGCGGCGCGGGTCGGATTCGATGCGCCTCACGGCGAAATCGACCGGGGTGCGCGGGGGCGCCCAATGTCCGACGAGGCGTTGCGCCGAGTCGGTTTTCACGGATCTGGAGCCGATGCCGAAGTCGCCGCGCGGCATCACCTGGCTGTTTTTCGAGAAAACGAGGTCGGCGCCGAGGCGGTGCGTCGCGCGGACGGTGACCGTTCCTGTCGTTAGGGCGCGGCCGATGCGCTGGTCGATGAACGTGGCGGCGTGGCGATCGATTCTCGGTTTGAAGCCTTCGGTCGCCGTTATCCAGAACAGAATCGCGATGCAGAACAGCAGCGATCCGGCGGGCAGCACCCACAGAATGTGGATGCGCGCGCCGCGGCGTGCGAGGATGCGCAGCGCCACCGGGCCGAAGAGCACGGCAAAAACCGTGAGCAGCAAGATGAACGGACCGGTCTCTATGCTGTAATTCGAATCGTCGGGAGCCCTGTAGACGTCTCTCAGCATGCGATAGTCCGCGTCCACGGACAGCGTCCTGTGCGCGTTGAATATCATGGAGAACATCGTTACGGCTTTTTCCTTGTCGGTTTCCGACTTGAAATCCCCTTTGGACGAGCCGGTTTCGTGCTTCGGCGGTTTATCGATCAGCGCGACGGTTCCGTACCCGGAACGAATGATCTTTTCCACGCCGGGCTTCGGTTCCACGGACATGTTCCCGCGGATGACGTCCGGAATCGCCGGCGCGGGAGTTTTCGCGAAGAGTTCTCTCTCCGTGAAACCCGTCGGGAATTCGGTTGCGCCGATGAAGAAAACCAGACCGCCCTGCGCGACGTAATCGCGCAACGCGGCGCGCGCTCCGGAGGAAACCGAAGGCAGTTCTTTCGCTTCGATGACCACGGCGTCGAACGGCATGTACGCTCCGGTGTTTTCGGGCCACGGCTCCGCGAATGAACTCGCCGACGTGAACCATATGTCGGCGTAACGCGGTATCGGGGGCGGCGGCATGTTTTTCAACGCGGACCAGCAACCTGAGAAATTCTCCTTCGCCGCCGTTGACGACATGTAGACGTTGGATGAGTCGTTGCTGATCTCCGGTTTGCCGCTTGCGTCAGCTACGAGCGGCACGCTTTTTTTGCCGGACGGAACGTCGGCGACCACCGAGCCGGAGTAGCCGTACCCGACGTTGACGACGGGCATTTCCACGACAGCGGACGCTCCGGGCTGAATCGTCGCGACGGTCGATGCTTTCTGGCAGTACGGAACGTTCGCGAAGGTGCCGACGTAGTCGTCATTGCCGAAACCGATCGTCACGGATTGTTCTTTCGGCGTGGGGTTTTCGATTTGAACCCGGACGACCGGCGCGCACGACCAGGTCATGGAGTGTTCCGGAAACAGCGTGAGATCGCGCGCGGAAAGTCCGTTCGGAAGGGCGACGGTGCCTTGGTGCATGAATGCCGAGGCGTTCCTCGCCGCGCACGTCGCGACGATCAGCGCGCAAAGGATGCGGCGGAGTCTGGCGTTGTTTTTCATTTTCCGTTTTTCGCGTCGGGTTGCAATGTCACGCCGGACGGCAGCCCGAGGTCGGTTTCGGGGACGGACGCGAGGAGATTTTCGGCGATCGACGTCGCCGAGCGGCCGTCGAGACGCGCCTGATACGACGGGATGAGTCGGTGGTTGAGAACCGGCACGGCGATTTCGCGCACGTCGGCGAAGCCGACCGACGGACGGCCGTCGAGCAGCGCGATCGCGCGCGCGGCCTCGGCCATGGCGATGGCGGCGCGGGGCGAAACGCCGTAGCGGACGTAGCGGCGGACGTCTTCCGGCGCTTCGGCGGCGTTCGGGTGCGAGGCGGCGACGAGGCGGGCTATCCACTCCGCCACGGCGCGCGGGAGCACGACGCGCGAGACCGCCGAGAAGCACGATTCAAGCAGCTCGCGCGGCATGCGCCATTGAGCCTCGGGCGCGGCGCCGTGGCGGCGCGAGACGAGCAGATCGGCGAGCGTGCCGACGTCGAGGTCGCCCACTTCAAGGCGGAAGAGGAACCGGTCGAGCTGCGCTTCCGGGAGCGGGTACGTGCCTTCGAGTTCGATCGGGTTCTGGCTCGCCAGCACGAAGAACGGCTCGGGCAGGCGGCGCGTCGTTCCGAGCAGCGTGACGCTGCGCTCCTGCATCGTTTCAAGCATGGCGGACTGCGTCTTTGGCGAGGCGCGGTTGATTTCGTCGGCGAGCAGGATGTTGCAGAAAACCGGGCCGGGCTGGAACGCCATTTCGCGGCGGCCGTCGGCCGCGGTCTGCAGGATGTGAGCGCCGAGGATGTCGCCAGGCATGAGGTCGGGCGTGAACTGCACGCGCTTGAAGTCGAGCTGCATCACGTCGCCGATCGCCTTGACGAGCGCGGTTTTGCCGAGGCCGGGCAGACCTTCGAGCAGAATGTGCCCCTTGGCGAGGATTCCGGCGAGCACGAGCCGGTGCAGGCGTTCGCGTCCGAGCAGGATGCGGTTGAGTTCCGCCAGAACGCGGTCGAGCGCTTCTTTGGCGGGAACGAGTTCTTCGGGCGAGGGGAGTGTTTCTGCGTTCATTGCTGATCTCCGAAATAAGCGCGGACCGCGGAGCGGTGGCGCGGTAAAACCGAATGGGCTCCGCCGGCGGCGGGGGTTCCGGATGCGGCCGGCGAGAGAGCGCCGGAGCGGACTTCCGCGGCGGCGTCCGGAGCGTCCGGGTCGCTCGCCGAAAAACCCTTCGTTTCGCCGTCGTCCGGATTTCCGGCGATTTTGGCGGAGACTGTTTCCTCGGTGAGCCCCATGCCGTTCTC
>JAZUJQ010000199.1:0-2074 GCA_045642845.1 Kiritimatiellia bacterium | reverse complement strand
GGAAACGGCCGCCGAGCGCGACGCTCTGCGCGCCGAGAACGCGCGTCTTGAAGCCGAAGCGCTCGATGCCGCCGCGTTGCGCGCCGAGAACGCGCGTCTTCGCGAAGCGCTGCGCGTTTCCGGCAATTCGCGGCGTCTCGTTTTCGCCGAAGTGCTCGCGCGAGGCGACGCATCGGGCTGGTGGAACCGCTTCCGGATCGGCGCCGGATCGGACGCCGGCGTTTCCGCGGGCGATCCGGTGTTCTCCGGGGACGGGCTCGTCGGCCGCGTGATCGAAGTCACGCCGGACACCGCCGACGTGATGCCGCTCACCGACGTGAACCACCGCGTCGCGTGCGCGGTCGATTCCGAAGACGGGCCGGTCCGCGGCGTGCTTTCGGGCGGCGGCATCGCTTCGCGCGACGACGCCACGGAGTTCGTGTTTGCGCCCAAACCGTTCACGGCGGATTTTCTCGACAAGGACGTCGGGATCGCGCCGGGCGCGCGCGTCGTGACGAGCGGCCTCGGAGGGGTGTACCCGCCGGGCGTGCCGGTCGGCGTCGTGCGTTCGGTGTCCGGCGATCCAACCGGGCTGTACCAACGCGCCGAAGTGGTGCCGTACGTGGATTTCGCCTCGTTGCGTTTCTGCTACGTGCGCGTGCGCGCTACGCGCGGAGAGGAGGTCGGCGAATGAACGCGAGGCCTTCTTTCCTCGGAGAGGCGCTGACGCTGTTTTCGGGCGTGTGCCTGGCGGCGCTGGTGCAGACGGCGGCGCCGCCGCTCACCGCGCTTTCCGTGAAGATCCCGGCCTTGCTGGCGCTCGCGGTTTACTATGCGATGCGGCGCGGTCCGGCGGTGTCCGCCTGCGCGGCGGCGTGGTGCGGCGTCGCGGCGGGCGGAGCTTCGGCGACGGTGCCCGGGCTCGAACTTCTGATTTTCGCGGCGGCGTGGGGACTGTGCCGCGCGGTGTTCCGGAAACAGATGCCGGACGGAAACCTTTCGTGCATCGCGGTCGCATCGGTGCTTGCACCGGCGGCGGCCGCGACGGAATATGCGGCGATGCGGTTGTGCGGGATCGATCCCGGCGTGCCGCCGCTGTTCCTTGCGGCGCGCGTGGCGGCGTACGTTCCCGCCGGCGCCGCGGCGACATCGGTTTTCGCCCCGCTTCTCCGCGCGCTCGATCTGATGTCCGCCAATGTCGGACGCAAAGAGGAGGACGACGATGCATTCGGCGAAGTCAGCGTCTGACACCGGCGTGCTCCGCCTGGTCCTTCTGGGGCTCGTCATGCTCGCGTTTCTGGGCGTGCTGCTTTCCCGTCTGCACGAAATCCAGGTGCGCACCAGCGCCGAATACGTTTCCGCGCAGGACGCCCTCAGTTTCCGCCGCGTGCGTCTTCCGGCGACGCGCGGCCGCATACTCGACCGCAACGGCAACGTGCTGGCCGACAACCGAGCGCGGTTCTGCGCGGCGTTCTATCTGGACGAACTCCGGGCGTCCGGCAGCTGGTCCAACACGGTCGACCGCATAGAGGGCCAGATCGCCGTCGTCGCGGACATCCTGGGCCGCGCGCCGGAAGTCGACCGCGCGGGCGTCTGGGCCCACCTCAAACGCCGCCGTCCCATCCCGCTCATAGCGTTCCGCGATCTCACGGAGGCGCAGGTCGCCAGACTGGCCGAATGGCCCGTTCCGCTGCAGGGCGTTGATCTGATCGTGCAGCAGGACCGCGTTTATCCGTACGGCGACACCGCCTGCCACATCATCGGCTACGTCGGCAAAGGCAATCCAGCGGAGGAGCCGGACGACCCGTCCGACGGCGAGAGCGGGTTCGATGAAACCGGCGCCGACGATTTCGATTTCTTCCTGCCCGACATCACGGGCCGCGACGGCGTGGAAAAGCGTTTCGATTCGACGCTAGCCGGACGCGGAGGCGGCCAGCGCCTGCGCATCGACGCGATCGGGTACAAACACGAAAAAATCGTCGCGCGCGAACCGGTGCCGGGGCGCGACGTCGTTCTCGCGCTCGATCTGGACACGCAGCTTCTCGCGGAGCGCGCGCTCGAAGGGCGGCGCGGCGCGGCCATCGTGCTCGACGTG
>JAZUJQ010000198.1:0-3220 GCA_045642845.1 Kiritimatiellia bacterium | reverse complement strand
TGCGGCGGGCGTGTTCATTTCACCTCGGCTCAGTGCGCGGCGAGCCAATTGTCGCCGACGCCGACGTCGACGCGGAGAGGCACGCTCAGCGTCATCGCGTTTTCCATCGCGTCCTTTACGAGCGCCGACACCTCGTCCAATTCGTTTTCCGGAACGTCCAGCACGAGTTCGTCGTGCACCTGCAGGATGAGACGCGCTGCGAGACCGCGTTCGCGCAGCGCGGAGTGGACCCGCACCATGGCGAGTTTCATCAGATCCGCCGCAGAGCCTTGGACCGGGGTGTTTATCGCGTTGCGTTCGGCGGATGCGCGGACGGTCGCGTTGCGCGACGAGATGTCGCGGAGCGGACGGCGGCGGCCGAGCATCGTCGACGCGAATCCGTTGGCGCGCGCGGAGGCGATCGTTCCGTCGATGTACGCGCGCACGCCGGGGAACATTTCGAAATACGCCTTGATCAGCTCGTCCGCGCGGGTGCGCCTGCACCCGATCCGCTGCGCGAGACCGAACGCGCTGATGCCGTAGATGATGCCGAAATTGACCTGTTTGCAGAACGAGCGCTGCTCTTTCGTCACGTCCGCGGGATCGACTCCGTAGACGCGCGCGGCGGTCTCGCGGTGGATGTCGGCGTCGGAACGGAACGCTTCGACGAGCGATGCGTCGCCCGAAAGATGCGCGACCATGCGCAGTTCGATCTGCGAATAGTCCGCGGAAAGAAGTTTGCGCCCCGGACCGGACGGCAGTATCGCCGCGCGGATGCGTTTGCCGCGCTCCGTGCGCACCGGGATGTTCTGGAGATTGGGATTGTCGGATGAAAGCCGCCCGGTTTCGGTAAGCGCCTGCTGGAAAGTGGTGTGGACGCGGCCGTCGCGCGGATCGATGCACTGCGGAAGTTTGTCGACGTAGGTCGACCTGAGTTTGGCGCAGGCGCGGTAGTCGAGGACCAGCGGAACGATTTCGTGCCTGTCGCGGAGGTCCTGCAGCACGTCTTCCGCAGTAGAATAGTGTCCGGTCGAAGTCTTGGACGCGCACGGAAGGCCGAGCTTGTCGAACAGCACGCGGCCCAGCTGCTGCGGGGAATCGACGTTGAACTCGCCGCCGGCGAGTTCGTAAACGCGGCGCAGGATGCCGCTCATTTCATCACCGAGTTCGCGGCCGTACGCGGCGAGCGCGTCGACGTCGATCCGCACGCCTTCGTCCTCCATGTCCGCGAGCACGCGGACGAGCGGGTTTTCCGCTTCGTCGTACGCGCGCCATGCTCCGGACGACTTCACGACTGGTTCCAGCGCGCGGTGCAGGCGCATCGTCACGTCGGCGTCCTCGGCGGCGTACTCCGCGATTTCCGCGAGCGGCACGTCGGCCATGTTCTTCTGATCCTTGCCGCGCGGACCGATCAGTTTCTCGATCGGAATCGGGTCGTACCGCAGATACTCGCGCGAAAGAGGATCCATGCCGTGGCGGAGCGTGGGATCGACCACGTAATGCGCGAGCATGGAGTCGCTGAGCGGACCGGCGACGTCGATGCCAAGACCGCGCAGAACGTGCAGATCGAATTTCACGTTGTGTCCGGTCTTGGCGATGCGCGCGTCGGCGAACACCGGTCCGAGCACGGCCCGCACGTCATCGGCAGTCACGCCTTCGGACTCCGTTTTTTCAGCGGACGCCGGTTCGGGCTCCGCGAACGAAAACAGGTCGAGCTGCACCGGCCCGGAAGGTTCTTCGGACGCGGCGGGAGCGTCCGACGCGCGCGCGACGGCTACGTACCACGCTTCGCCGGGGGAGATGCAGAACGAAAGCCCCACGCACCCGGCGGAACGAGGATCGAGGCCGGTGGTTTCGGTGTCGAACGCGAAACAGTCGGAAGCCTTGAGCTTCGCGGCGAGGTCGCGCAGCGCCTCGGGCGTCGTCACGGCATGGTAAACGTGCGGCGTCGTTCCGGCGGTGTCGAGCGCCGTCCCGGACGGCGCGGGCGCATCGGGCGCGGCCGAAGGCGCCTGAGCGACCGGATCCGACGAACCGGTCAACTTCGAAAGCAGTTTCGAAAATTCGTACTTGCGGCAGAACTCGCCGAGCGCCGCCGCATCCGGCCCGCGCAGTTTCAAATCATCGAGCGTGCACGGCAGCGGAACGTCGCGGCGGATCTCGGCGAGGCGGCGCGACAACCGCGCCAGATCGGCGTTCGCCGCGATGCGTTCGCCCGTCTTGCCTTTTATTTCAGAAGCATGGGCGATCACGCCTTCGAGCGAACCGTATCGCGCCAGCAGGTCGCGCGCGGTTTTCGGCCCGACGCCCGGAAAGCCGGGTATGTTGTCGGCCGAATCGCCGGCCATGCCGAGAAAATCGACCATCATCGCCGGGGAATCGAGCCCCCACTCTTCGCGCACCTTCGCGACATCGTAGATTTCATCGCCGTCGGCGTTGTGCGACGGACGGCACAGCAGGGTGTTCTCCGTGACGAGCTGCGCCATGTCCTTGTCGGGCGTTACGACGAGCGTCTCGAACCCGGCGCGTTCGCCGAGCGCCGAGAGCGTGCCCATCAGATCGTCCGCCTCGAAACCGTCGACGCGCAGGAACGGCACGCGCAGCGCCTTGGCGAACGCTTCGGCCGGACCGATCGACGCGGCTATGTCCTCCGGAAGCTTGTCGCGCTGCGCCTTGTATTGCGGATACATTTCGTGACGGAACGTCGGCGACGTGTCCATCACCAGAGCGGCGTGCGTCGCGCCGCGCGCCGCGATCATTTCGCTCACGATGTTCGTGAACACGAAAAGCGCGGATGAATTGAACCCCGACGCCGTGAAACGCGGTTTGCTCAGGAACGCGAAATGGCCGCGGTACAGGAGCGGCATCACGTCCATCACGACAAGGCGCGGACGTCCCGCGTTTCCAGACGCCGGATCCGTCGTCATTTCCAGATTCCGGAAAGGGAACGTTCGGCGTCGAGGCAGCCGAGCGTGGTCTCGAGCAGGGAATCGAAAGCCGCGGCCTCGGACTCCACCGGCGGCTCGACGCTCTTTTCGGCGCCGGCGAACACGCGGCGTTCGAGGAAATCCTCGAGCGTTTCGCCGTCGTCGCGGTACGCGCGGTACGCGGCGAGCAGAGTCATGCCCCACGGACCGCCTTCGCCCGCGGTTTTCATGACCGCGACCGGAGCGCGCAGCGCGGCCGCGAGCAGACGCGCGCCGACGACCGGGGTCTTGAAGTATCCGCCGTGCCCGGTCCA
>JAZUJQ010000197.1:0-12393 GCA_045642845.1 Kiritimatiellia bacterium | reverse complement strand
CGAGTGCGCCTGCTGCGAGGCGTGCACGAAGGAATGCGTCACGGGCTGGAATCCCGTTCTGTTCATCAAGGAGGCGCGACGCGACGCGGCGCTGGGCGGAAAGCTGCCGCCGTACATCGCGACGCTCGTGGAAAACTGTCTCGACGCCGGCAACGCGTACGGGAAAAAGTCGGTCGGGCCGGAGCTCGCCGCCGCGATCGCCGCGCACGCCGCTCCGTCCGACACGCTGCTGTTCCTCGGCGTGGACGCGCGCTTCATGGCGGAAGACTCCGCCGTGAAAGCGATCCGCGCGATGGAAAAGACCGGGGTGCCGTTCACCGTTCTGGCGGACGAACCCGCCTCCGGCCAGCAGCTCGCCTATCTCATCGGCGCGACCGATGAAACCAAAGCGCAGATGGAAGCGTGCGCGAAGGCGCTCTCCGCGTTCAGGAAGGTCGTCGCATACGATCCGCAGGACGCCGCCGTTTTCAAGCGGGAATACAAGGAGTGGGGACTGGCGCTTCCGGCTGAAACGCAGACGTTTCCCGCGTTCCTCGCCGACCGCCTCGATGCGCTTTCGCCGAAGAAATCCGGCGGCCGCGTCGTGTTCCAGGATCCGTTCCAGCTCGCGCGCATTCTCGGCGAAACCGAACCCGAGCGCAAGGTGATCGCGGCGTACCGCGACTGCGGCGAAATGCTGATGCACGGAAAGGACACGATGTGGGCGGGCGACATTCTCATGGCGCAGTGGATGCCCGACGTGATGAAGCGCGTGGCGCTCGACCGCATCGCCAACGCCAAAGGCGTCCGGGCGGACGTCATCGTCACGGCGTCCGTGTCGGAATACACGTCGCTCAAAAACGCGGCGCCGGCCGACGTCGGGATTCTCTCGCTCGAAGATCTTGTGCTTGGGTGAAAGGAGCCTGAAACATGCTGGTCAAAATACAGGACGTTCTCCGTATGGCGGAATCCGGGAATTACTGCATTCCCGCGTTCAACGTGTACAACACCGAAACCGTCATGGGCGTCGCCCAGGCTGCGGAGGAAGCGCGCGCACCCGTCATCATGCAGGTGTATCCCCGACTTTTCAACGAGGAGATCGGCGCCTACCTCAGCCCGGCGATCGTCGCGGCGGCCCGGAAGGCCTCCGTCCCGGTCTGTTTCCACCTCGATCACGGTCCGTCCGAACGGGAAGTGACCATCGCGCTCCGCCGCGGAGCCACCGGCATCATGATCGACGGCTCGTCCCGTCCATACGGGGAAAACGTCGCCGTCACGCGCCGCGTCGTCGAGACCTGCAAGGCGCTCGACATCGGCGTCGAAGGCGAACTCGGGCACGTCGGCAGCGTGAACGACGAGACGATGGAGGAATTCACCGATCCGGAGGAAGCAGGGAAATTCGTCCGCGCCACCGGCGTCGACTGCCTCGCCGTTCTCATCGGCAACGCCCACGGGCACTACAAAAAGCCCCCGAAGCTCGACATCGACCGCGTAAAGGCCATCCGGCGCGAGACCGGCGTTCCGCTGGTTCTGCACGGCGGCTCCGGAATCCCGGACGACCAGGTGCGCGCGGCCATCGAGTCGGGCGTGCGCAAAATGAACATCGGCACCGACGTGTGCTACGCGTTCATCAACGGCACGCGCGGCGCGTTGGACGACATGAAGAGCTACGCCGTCGACGTCCTGATGAAGCCGGCGGTCGCGTCCGTCAAAGCGCTCGCTCTGGAAAAGATCCGGCTGACCGGCGCCGCGGGGCGCGTCTGAACCGACTCGCGCGATGAAACGGATCGTCGGAATCGGCGCGTGCGTGGCGGACACGCTGGTCTCGGTGCCGCGGTATCCTGCGGAAGACACCAAGCTCCGCGCCGACGGAGTCCGTGCGGCGGGCGGAGGTCCGACCGCCACGGGTCTGGTCGCTGCGGCGAAACTCGGCGTTCCCGCCGCGTACATCGGCACGCTGGCGGACGAGGCCGGGGGACGGTTCCTTCTGGCGGATTTCGTCCGGTACGGACTGCCGGTGGATTTGATCACCGTCCGCGGCGGATACCGCTCGTTCACCTCGTTCGTGCTGCTGGCCGAAGACCGCGCCAGCCGCACCTGCGTGTTCGACAAAGGCGATCTGCCGCCCCTCGCGCTGAACGACGCGCAAAAGGCCGCGATCCGGGACGCCGCGCTGCTCATGGTGGACGGGAACGAGATGGCGGCCGCGGTCGAAGGCGCGAAAATCGCGCGTGCGGCCGGCGTGCCGGTGCTCTACGACTGCGGCGGTCTCTACGAAGGCGTCGAAAACCTGCTGGCGCTGACCGATGTCATGATTCCGTCGGAAGAGTTCGCGCTCCGCCACACCGGCGAGACGGACGCCCGGCGGGCCGCGCAGGCGCTGATGAAGCGGTACGGACCGCGCGTCGTCGTCATCACGCAGGGCGCGCGCGGCGGGATTCTCTTCGACGGGACCCGGCTCGTCCCCTACCCGATCTATCCCGCGAAAGTGGTCGATTCCAACGGCGCGGGCGACGTGTTCCACGGTGCGTTCGCCGCAGGCATGTGCAAAGGATTCGGCTGGGAGAACTGCTGCCACTTCGCAAGCGCGGCGTCGGCCCTCAAATGCACCGGCGTCGGCGCACGCGAAAGCGTCCCTGATTTTGAAACGGTTAAACACTGCTTACTGGAGAACAACCATGAACTATAGAAGGCACTGGGATTTCACCCGCGAGGGTCTGACCCATCTTTTCGCGCGTTCCAACAGCGCGTGTCACACGCTCGAAATCGACGGTCTGGTCCTTTCCGCAGGCAAGACCTACGAGGCGGACACAGGCGACGACGAATTCGCCCTGACGATCCTCGGAGGCACCTGCGACGTCGCCGGCGACGGTTTTTCGTACCCCTCGATCGGCAAGCGCAGGAACGTGTTCGACGGCAAGGCGTACGCGGTGTACGTCCCGCGCCGCAGACATTTCACGGTGACGGCGCGGACCGATCTGAAGATCATGATCGCCAAGTGCCCCGTGACCGTGGACTTCGAGCCGCATCTGGTGACGCCCGACGACGTGGTGATCAAGCATCTCGGCAAGCCGGGCTTCGAGCGCGAAGCTCACTTCGTCATCGACGAGCGCATGAAGGCGGGCCGCATCTACGTCGGAGAAAACTTCATCCGCGGCGGACAGTGGTCCGGCTTCCCGGGCCACAAACACGACGTGAACAACGTGCCGACCGAAGGCTTCGCCGAAGAGGTCTACTATTTCGAGTACGACAAGCCGACCGGCTACGGCATCCAGCAGGTCTACACCGGAGACAAGACGATCGACGAAACCTACGCGGTCCGCAACGGCGACATCGTTGAGATTCCCAAAGGCTACCATCCCGGAACCGTCGTTCCCGGATACACGGGATATCTCCTCTGGATCATGAGCTGCGACACCCGCGGCTTCTACCGGACGTCCGACCCCGAGCAGGCCTGGATGGAATGACCGGAGAAATCAACCGGAAAAACGGGGCAACGCAAATGTTCGACGGACTGAAACGATTGAACGCCGCCATTCCGTTCCATCAGGTGGAAGACGCGGCGTTTTCGCGCTACGGACGCGTGATCACGGATTTCGACGCCGGTGAAATCATACGCGCCGCGGAAACGATCGCGCGCCCCGCGGAGGGCTCCGCCTACGTCGCGAGCGAAAAAACGCTTGAAGAAACCGCGAGCGCGGCCGCCCTGCGCGCCGTCTACGCCGGGGAACTGCCTGCGGAAATCGGCTACTGCCACGGACACAACTCGTTCCTCAACGCCGCCGAATGGCACAACTGCAATGAAATCAACATCGCCGTGACGCCGTTCGTCCTTCTGCTGGCTTCAAAGGGCGACATGCGCGACGGCCGGCTTGAAAGCTCCGATTTCCAGGCGTTCCTCGTTCCGCGCGGATGCGTGATCGAAGTCTATTCCTCGACCCTGCATTTCTGCCCCTGCGAAGTCTCGAAAGACGGATTCGGCTGCGTGGTCGTTCTGTCCGAAGGGACCAACCTCCCGCTGGACCGCGCGTCGTCCGATCCGATGCTGTTCCGCAAAAACAAGTGGATAGTCGGACACGAGAAAAACGCCGGGCTCCTCGCCCGCGGCGTGAAACCCGGAATCGGCGGCGACAACATCCGCATCCGCTACGCCGGAGACGACGCATGAAACACCTGCTCGGGATAGATTTCGGCGGCGGTTCCGCAAAAGCGACGCTCCTCCGCACGGACGGACGGATCGCGGCCGAAGCGTCCCGGGAATATCCCACGCTCCACCCGTTCGTCGGCGCCTGCGAACAATCCCCAGCCGATTGGGAAGAGGTTTTGCACGCGACCGTGCGCGACGTTCTGGAAGCGGGCGGCGTGCAGGCGGAGGACATCCTCGCCGTCGCGCTGGACTCCGCCACGCACACGTCGCTCGCGTGCGACCGGAACGACCGGCCGCTGCGCAACGCGATCCACTGGACCGACTCTCGCGCCGTCGCCGAGTCGGCCGACCTGCGCCGCGAACACGGCGATTTCATTTTCAAACGCACCTACCACAAGCCGGACACCATCTGGACGATGCCGCAGCTGCTGTGGCTCAAGCGCCACGAGCCGGATGCGTGGGCCGGAATCGGACGGATCTATTTCGAGAAGGATTATCTCCGCCATCTGCTGACAGGCGTCTTTTGCACCGATTTCATCGAGGCCGAGGGAAGCATGCTGTTCGATTGCTCCCGCATGGCGTGGTCCGAGGAGCTCTGCGGCCTCATCGGACTCGACCCGGCGGTTCTCCCGCCCATCGTTTCGCCGACCGACGCGATCGGTTCGGTCACCGCCGATGCGGCCGCGAAAACCGGACTTCGCGAAGGAACGCCCGTCATCTGCGGCACCACCGACACGGCGATGGAAATCTTCGCGTCGGGCGCGGTCGAAAAGGGCGACACCACGGTCAAACTCGCCACGGCCGGACGCATCTGCGTCATCACCGACCGCCCGTGCCCCGACCGCGACCTCGTCAATTATTCGCACATCGTTCCAGGTCTCTGGTATCCCGGAAGCGCAACAAAGGCCGCGGCGTCATCCTACCGCTGGTACAGGGACACGTTCGGGGAAAACTACAAAACGCTCGACGAAGGCGCCGCGACGGTGCCCGTCGGCTGCGAAGGGCTCGTCTACCACCCGTACATCAACGGGGAACTCACGCCCTACGCCGATCCGGACCTGTGCGGCAGTTTCGTCGGCATCCGCTCCACGCACACCAAGGCGCATTTCACGCGCAGCGTGCTGGAAGGCGTCGCGCTGTCGCTTCTCCACTCAAAGAAAAAACTCGAGGAGCTCGGCGTCGCCCCAGCGCGGCGCGCGACGCTGATCGGAGGCGGTTCAAAAGGACGTCTTTGGGCGCAGAACACGGCGGACTGCCTCGGCATGGAGCTGGAGATCACCGAAAGCAGCGACTCCTCGCTCGGTTCCGCCATGCTCGCGGGAATCGCCGTCGGCGTGTTCCGAAGCCCGCAGGATGCGGTGAGCCGGTGCATCCGCGTCATCGACCGCGTGGCGCCCGATCCCGCGAACACGGAACGTTACGCGCGCCTGTTCGAAACCTACGTGAAGGTTCACGACGCCTTGGCTCCGATCTACGCAGGGCGGGTCGGATGAGAATCGCGGTCTGCGTAAAACCCTCCGCGGACGGCGAACTCGGGCCGTTCGACGCGGCGGCGTACGAATCCGCCCTGCGCGTTGAAGGCGCCGAGGTCGTTTTGGTATCCATGGCGCCACGGGACGCGTCGGGGCTGCTGACGCGCCTGACGCGCCTCGGCGCCCGGAAAGCGATTCTGCTGTCCGACGCCGCGTTCGCCGGAGCCGACACGCTCGCGACCGGCTACGCGCTTTCGCTTGCGATCCGCCGGTTGAAGCCGGACCTGGTCTTCTGCGGACGGCAGACGCTGGAAGGCGACACCGCGCAGGTCGGGATCGGTCTCGCCGCACGGCTCGGATACGCCTGCGTCACGCAGGTGCTGGAAATCCGTTCCGTCGGCGACGCCCGGATCGCGTGCCGCACGCGCCACGGCGATCGTGAAGCCGCGTATCCGGCGCTGATCACGGTGGAGCGCATCTGCGGATTGCGCCTTCCGAGCATACGTTCGACCGCGGGCGAGGTCGAAATCCTGGATGCGGCGGCGCTCGGAGCCGATCCCGCGCGATGCGGGCTCGCCGGCTCCCCCACCCGCGTGGTGAAATCTTTTGAAAACGCCTCCGGACGCCGCCGGTGCACGCGGATCGACCCGGCCGACTTCGACCGCGTGCTGAAGGCGTGTCTGTCCGAAAAACGGGAGGCGCGCGTCGTGGAAACTTCCGCCCGGAAGCTGAACGGCCTGTGGACGGTCGGCGAACGGCCGCTGACCATGGCCCGCACCGTCGCTGACGGCGTGAAAACGGTCCCGCCGATGGAAGCCGAGGCCCTGGCGGGGAAAATCCGCGCGGAAAATCCGTCCGCCGTGCTGTTCGACAGCACCGCCGAAGGCAAGGAACTCGCCGCGAAAACGGCCGTCCTCCTCGAAACCGGACTCTGCGCCGACTGCACCGCGCTGGAAACCGACGGAGAAACCATCTTCTTCTACCGTCCGGCGCTCGCCGGAAACGTGATCGCGAAAATCCGCTGCAACGCATATCCGCCGATGGCGACCGTGCGCACGGAAACACCTGGCGCGGCTTTGGCCTTCGCCATGGGCCTCGGCGCCGCCGGGTTCATCGAAGACCTGAATGAACTGGCGGCCAGGTACGGCGCGGAAACCGCGGCGACGCGCGCCGCCGTCGACCGCGATCTTTTTCCTTACGAAAAGCAGGTCGGACTTACCGGCAGAACGGTGGCTCCTGAAACGTACGTGGCGTTCGGAATTTCCGGCGCGGTGCACCACCTCGCCGGCATCCGCGGCGCCAAGCGCATCATCGCGGTCAATTCCGATCCCGACGCTCCGATTTTCGACTTCGCGGATTACGGAATCGTCGCCGGCGTCGGCGATGTCATCGACCGTATGCGGAACGGCGCATTCCCCGAATCGAAACGCAAGTAAAAACATCTTGCTTCCGAACGGGCGATTTGATAGTCTTCCCGCCCGTTGCTTAAACTGCAAGGAGAGATGTCTGAGTGGTCTAAGGTGCCTGACTCGAAATCAGGTGTGGGGCAACCCACCGGGGGTTCGAATCCCTCTCTCTCCGCCAGTTTCAGGCAAATTTGAAAGCGCGCTTTATTCTGCGTCGGCCGATGTGAACGCAACAGACGTCCGCAACGCGGTTCCGCGTTCCAAATTAAAACGCGCGGCGACCTGACGGCCGCCGCGCGCTTCTCTCGGGTTCCGAAAGCGAGAATTACGCCTTCTTGCCCTTCTTCTGACCGATGGCCTTGAGCAGGTCGTTGAACCACTTCGAATCCACGTCGAAGGGCTTGCCGCCCTTGATGCGTTCGAACTCGCAGGCGCGGAGCTTGTCGCCCGCGTTCTCGTCCTGGCCGACGACGCCGCCGACGGCCTTGGGGTCGAGAGCCACCTTGACGGCGACCTTCGCGCAGGCCTTGATGAGCTTGATGTCGTCCTTGTTCGACGCGGCCGCGCGGGAGAAGTAGCCCGACTTCTGGACCATCGTCTTCTCGGCGCCGAGCAGTTCGGCGAACTGCTTCGCGAACCAGGCGCCGGGGTTGATCTTGTCCAGACGGGGGTGACCGAACGCATCGCGGACGATTTCTTCGCCGCGCGCTTCCATCTCCTTGATGATCGTGGAGAGACCTGCGCCTTCGGACACGAAGATGTTCACGTTGTCGTTCTTGTCCATGACGGCGCGGAGGCGCTTGGCCTCGGCCTTCACGTCGAAGTCGAGTTCGGGGATGTAGACGCCGTGCACCTCGTAGTTCTCGCGGCAGAGGCCGAGCTCGGGGATGAACTTCTTCCCGTCGAGGAGCTTGCGGTAGGCGGCGGCCGTGGCGGCGGTGAGGTAGCCGCAGTTGCGGCCCATCACCTCGTGGACGATGAGCATGCGGGGGTTGGCGGAATTTTCGCCGACGACGTTGGCGAAGAAACGGGCGCCCTGTTCGGCGGCCGTCCAGGCGCCGAGCGACTGGCGGATGGGATAGACGTCGTTGTCGATCGTCTTGGGCATGCCGACCACCTTGAGCGCGTAGTTGTTCTTCGCGAGATAGGCGGCGAGATCGGCCGCGGCGGTGTTCGTGTCGTCGCCGCCGATGGTGTGGAGGGCGTCGCCGCCGTCCTTGACGAGCTGGTCGGCCGCGACCTTCTGGGGATCCTGACCCTCCTTGACGAGGCCGCGCTTCACGCAGTCCTTGACGTTCGTGAGCTTGACGCGGGAGTTGCCGATCGGAGAACCGCCGAACGTGTAGAGCGCGGCGATGTTCCTGCGGACCGCCGGCGTGACTTTGACCGACTTGCCTTCGAGCAGGCCCTTGTAGCCGGACACGTAGCAGATGATCTGGATTTTCGGATCGACCTTCGTGTACTCTTCGACGAGAGCCGCGATGGCGGTGGAAAGGCACGGCGCGAGACCGCCGGCTGTGAGAATGGCGACCTTCTTGACTTTCTTGGTTTTCATGTGATCGGTTTGGTTGGTTGTTGCTGTGGCGCAAAAGTATATGAAAACGCCGGATCCAATTCAAACGCGCAGGAAGACGGCCGTGCTTTTTCGGCGTTTTTTTAGTAGATTTCCGCGTCAGTGATTCCCAGTCGTCGCAAAAAATGAAAAACGCGCTCCGTGCAATTTCGATCATGTTGTGCCTGCCGGCGTTCGCAGCCGTCGGGCTCGAGCGCGTTTTCGAAGGTTGCGGCGGAGCCGTGACCGTCCGCGTCACGCCCGGCGCGGTGCCGCAGGCCGGTTCCGTGGAGGTGACGGTCGAAACGTCCGGAACAGTCTCCGTCGATCAGGAAGAACTGCGCGACAGATTCGAGGGGTTCGAAACCGTCGGCTCGTACACCGACGAAAACGGCGCCGTCCATTTCAAACTCTCCCCGGGTCCGGCGGCGCCGCGTTTCAGAATCAGGCCTTTCGCCGTGCGCGCGTCGGGCGCGGCGCAGGACGCGCCGTCCTGGTTCGCCACCGAAGCGATCGCGCTCGAACGGGCGGATCACGCCGCCGCCGCGGAAACGGTCAGCGACGCCTCGTTGCGCCGCCGATTCGCCCTTCCCCCCGCACGCGTGCTGCTCCGCCATGCGCTCGCCGCGCTGGCGCTCATCGCATTCGCCGTCGGCGCGTTTTTCCTGGTGCGCGTGGTTGCACGCCGCATCAGAACGGCGCGGCTCACGCCCAAGGCCCGCGCCCTGCACGAACTCGGCGAACTGCTTGAAAAGCGTCTGCCCGAGCGCGGCCGCGTGAAGGATTTCTACGTCGAGCTGACGCACGTCGTGCGCCGCTACATCGAACGCCGCTACGGCATCCGCGCTCCGCGTCAGACGACGGAGGAATTTCTCGCCTCGGCGATGAAGCGTCCTGAATTCCCAGCGGACACGCTCGACGGCCTCGCGGCGTTTCTTGAATCCGCCGATCTCGTCAAATTCGCTGGAATCAAAGCCGGCGTCGACACCGCGGCGGACGCGGCGTCGAAGGCGGAAAACTATCTCCTGGCCGAACGGGAGGAACGGAAGAAATGAATTTCGCCCACCCAGCCGCATTCGTTCTGCTGGCGCCCGTCGCATTCGCGGTATGGCGCATGTTCCGCACGGCGCGGCGCCGTGCGGCGCCGTTTCCGCTCGTGTCGCTGATTCCGGCGAAACGCACTCTGCGCCAGCGCATCGCCGTTCTGCCGCCGGTTCTGTTCTCCGCCGCGCTCGTCCTCTCGGTCATCGCGTTGGCCGGGCCGCGTTCGTCGTTGGAGTCCTCGCACGTCACGAAAGATTCCATCGCCATAGAAATGACGATCGACGTCTCCGGCACGATGCAGGCGCGTGATTTCAGGGACGCCGCGCATCCGCGCCGCACGCGTCTGGTCGTCGTCAAGGAAACGTTCCGAGACTTCATCAAGCGCAGACCCGACGACATGGTCGGTCTGGTTGCGTTCGGCGGCTACGCCACCACGCGCTGCCCTCTCACGCTCGATCACGACGCGCTCATGCGCGTGCTCGACGCGACGACCGTCCCAGGCACCGACGGCTTTCGCGCCGACGACGATGAAACGATGACCTCGATCGGCGACGGTCTCGCGATGGCGTGCGCGCGCCTGTCGGCCGTGACGAACGTCGCTTCGCGCATCGTGGTGCTGCTCTCGGACGGTGAGAACAATTACGGCATCGTCACTCCGGAACGCGCGGCGGCCGTGGCTTCGCAGCAGGGAGTGAAAGTCTACGTGATAGGCGTCGGCTCGAACGGCATCGCCCCGGCGCTCGTGCGCCTTCCGAACGGCGTTGAAACGACGGATGTCATCCGCGCGCGGATAGACGAACGCGCGCTCCGCGACATCGCCGAACGCACCGGCGGCCGCTACTACAACGTCCGCACGGCCGGAATGCTCGAAGACGCCCTCGCCGAAATCGATTCGTTGGAAAAGACCCGCATCGAAGAAACCGTCTACCATCACTGGAACGAACGGTTCCCGGCGTTTCTCCTGCCGGCCGTCGTTCTCGCGGCGATCGCCGCCGTTCTCGGACGGATATAGGCGCGGCCGGGTTGCGGAGAAAACGGCGCCGTGTCGGCGGCCGGCGCCCGCCTCGGACGGCTACAGCGGCAGATCCGGAGAAGCCGACGCGAAAGCGGCGACGCGGAAGCCCGTGCTGTCGCTGCGACCGATCTGGTAGACCCAGTCGCGGCTCGTCGAACGGCAGTAAACCGCAAAGTCGTGCCAGCTGCCTCCGCGGCGCACGCGACGATCGCCCGAATCGGGTCCGGTCGGATCGACGACGGGACCGGACGGATACACGCCGTATCGATCCGCGCACCACTCCCACACGTTGCCGCTCATGTCGCAGAGTCCGAGTTCATTCGGTTTCTTCGTCCCGGCGCAATGCGTTTTCATGAAACTGAACCAACCGCGGGCGTTCTCCCCGTACCACGCAACCTCGCCCAAATCACCGCTCCCTGAGTACTCGTATCCTTTGCGGGCCGTTCCGCCGCGCGCCGCGAATTCCCACTGCGCTTCCGTCGGAAACGTCAAACGGTATTCCGGATGGACGGCGTACACTTTTTTCAAGAACGTCAGGCAGTCGTTCCATGAAACGCCCTCCACCGGGAGCTCGTCGCCTTTGAACCGGGACGGATTGTTTCCCATGACGCTCTTCCACTGCTTCTGCGTCACCTCGGTCTTCCCGATCCAATAGCCCTTTTCGAGGGTCACCGCGTGGACGGGTCTTTCGTCCTTGTCCGCATCCGGCCCGTTCGATCCCATTTCGAACGTTCCAGGCTCGACCCACACGAGATCCATCGTCGCACCGCACGGAAGCGCGATGGTGCGCACTTCGCCGTTTTTCACGCCGTCGCCCATCCATGCGCCGCCGGAAAGACCGACGGCATGCGCTTCGTCGGCGGAGACATCGGAACCGAAAGCGATTCCGGACGACATGAAAACGAAAAGCCACACGGCGGCGCAACCCCGTGCGACCGCCGGGAACGACTTCTCTTTCCGCCGCGATGCGCCGGCGGAAGATGAAACGCGAAGCGCCCTCCCGCGCACGGCGGACGCGGATTCGCCGGACGATCGTCCGTCACATTGAAACATATCGTTCATGCCGGCGATGATATCATCGCGATCGCAGTGCATGCAACCGCACGGATGCGGAAACAAGGCGCCAGCGCGTTTCACGGAGTCCGTGAACACGACGTCCCCGTCGGAACCATGCGCGACCGGACCCTGTGGAAAAAAAAGACGCAACCCGCCTGAAAGCGGCGGATTGCGTCGATGACGGCGTTCAGAATCGAATCACCTGCCCGATGCGGCTTCGAGGGCAAGGAGCGAAAAAGTCGTCGCAACGACGGGATCGTTCTCCCAGAAACGCGCATTGGTGTTCGACCACGAACCGTCGGCTTTCTGGAGCGACGTCACTTTGTCGGCGAGCGCGGCGCGCCAATCGATCGCGCCTTCGCCGGCGTCCTCGCCGACGCCCGGAATCTCCGCTATTCCGGCGACCGCGAGCGCACGCGCCATCACTTCGTAGAAGTAGTAAAGTCCGGTGTCGCCCTGACCGGGATTCTCCTCCACGGTCCAGTGCCTCGCCGCCCAGTCGAGCATGGAACGGACGCGGGCGTCCGACCTGTCGAGTTTGCAGTACGACATCGCTTCGAGACCGGCGTAGGTGATCGAACCGTAAGAGCGGATCGAGACCGGACGGCCGCCGCGCTTGCCATCGCCCTCCTTCGGAGCGGGACGGTCCTTGCCGGCCTTGGCGTCCGCAGGACTGTAGCCGAAACCGCCGGCGTTGTCGCCGGTTTCGGTGTTGTCGCCGG
>JAZUJQ010000196.1:0-1760 GCA_045642845.1 Kiritimatiellia bacterium | reverse complement strand
ACTCCCCCCGCCTTGCGACCGCGCTCCAGATCATGACGGACGGTCCCATCGGCGGCGCCGCGTTCGGCAACGAGTTCGGCCGGCCCCAGCTCTGCGGCTTCTTCCGCGCCTTCGAAGCGGAAGCCGGCGGCACGCACTGGGGCTTCGACAAGCCGATCATGCTCGCGGGCGGCATGGGCAACATCCGCCGCTCGATGGTGCTGAAAAAGAAGATCCCCGTCGGCTCCGTCATCGTGCAGATCGGCGGCCCTGCCCTGCGGATCGGTCTCGGCGGCGGCGCGGCGTCGTCGCTCAACCTCGGCGCCAACGACGAGGAGCTGGATTTCAACTCCGTCCAGCGCGGCAACGCGGAAATGCAGCGCCGCTGCCAGGAGGGTATCGACGCCTGCGTCGCGCTCGGTCCCGAGCGCCACCCGATCCTTTCGATCCACGACATCGGCGCCGGCGGTCTGTCGAACGGCTGCCCCGAACTCGTCGAAGAGACGGGCGGCGCGTTCGATCTGCGCGCGGTGCACAACGAGGAGATTTCGATGTCGCCGATGGAAATCTGGTGCTGCGAGGCGCAGGAACGTTACGTGCTCGCCATCGCTCCGGAGGCGCGCGGATTTTTCGAAAAACTCTGCGAGCGCGAACGCTGCCCGGTCGCGTTCATCGGCAGGGCGACGGACGATCACCGTCTCGTGCTCGAGGATTCCGTGTTCTCGGACAAGCCGATCGACATGGAGATGGGCGTGCTGCTCGGCAAGCCGCCGCGCATGCACCGCGACGCCGTGCGCGCGCCGCTCGATCTTCCGCCGGTGAAATTCGCTTCGCCGGCCGGCGGCGGCGCGGCCGACGGCGCTCCGGTCTCCCCCGAAGCGATCGACGCGCTGGCCCGCGTGCTGTTCCATCCGACGGTCGCCGACAAGACGTTCCTCATCACGATCACGGACCGTACCGTGACGGGCACCGTCCACCGCGACCAGATGTGCGGTCCTTACCAGCTTCCCGTGGCGGACAACGCCGTCGTCACCACCGACTACGTCTCCTGCAACGGCGCGGCGATGGCATGCGGCGAACGCGCTCCCGTGGCCGTTGTGAACGCCCCGGCGTCAGGCCGGCTCGCCGTCGCCGAAGCCGTTCTCAATCTCGCCTCCGCCGGCGTTCCCACGCTCGGTGAAATCAAACTTTCCGGCAACTGGATGAGCGCCGCCGGGCAGTCCGGCCAGGACGCCGCGCTGTTCGACACCGTCCGCGCCGTCGCGATGGATTTCTGCCCGGCCGTCGGGCTTTCTATCCCCGTAGGCAAGGATTCCTGCTCGATGTCGTCGAAATGGACTGACGCCGACGGGGCGGAGCACCGCCAGGTGTCGCCGCTTTCGTGCGTGATTTCCGCGTTCGGCCCGGTGCCGGACGTGCGTCTTTCCGTCACTCCCGATCTCAAGCCGATCACCGCGTCCTCGCTTTATCTCGTCGATCTCGCGCACGGCAAACACCGTCTCGGCGGTTCCGTGCTGGCGCAGTGCTACGGCCTCTCCGGCGGCGATGCGCCGGATTTCGAGAATCCCGCCGAACTCGCCGGTTTCTACACCGCGTTCCAGTCGCTTCTGCGCGAAAGGAAAATCCTCGCCGCGCACGACCGCTCGGACGGCGGCCTGACCGCCACCGCCGCCGAAATGGCGATGGCCGGCGCCCAGGGCGCCACGCTCGTTTTCCCCGCCGCCGGCACGCAGCAGGAAGTGCTCGCCACGCTTTTCGCCGAAGAGCCCGGCATGGTGATC
>JAZUJQ010000195.1:0-3828 GCA_045642845.1 Kiritimatiellia bacterium | reverse complement strand
ACCGTCTCGAGCCCTTCGGCAACGGGAAGACGCAGAAAGCCGCAGTCCGCTCTGCCCGTGAGGATGAGTTCCTCGGCTTCGGAATAGTCGCCGACGAATATTTCATAGTCGATATTGGGATAATCCTTTCCGAACGCCTTGATGACGTTCGGCAGCCAGTGCGTCGCCGCGCTCGAAAACGTGGCCGGCGGCGAAGATCTGCGCATGAAGAACGAGATAAAGAAACGTTTCGTCGCGGACAAGGCCCCGAAGGACGGCATCAAGGCCGCTTCCGCCGGCGAGAAGTGGCTTCTCCCGCTCATGGAAAAAATGACCGCCGACGAGCGCGCCACGATCCTCGACCGCTTCAACCGTCTCGACGGCGTCTGGGATCAGCTCGACAAGCACAATGTCATCGCGCGGATCACCGCCCGCTGGAGCGAACTCGCGGAAACGATCCAGAAGGAAGAGGTTGAACCCGAAGTGGGGTTCTTCGAACTGAACGCGACTTCGCCGCGCTCGTTCCGCGAACGCCAGGCCGCGTACGACAAGCTCATGAACGAGGAGATTCCCCAGAACCGCCGCGACATCGAGCACGCGAAGAGCTTCGGAGACCTTTCCGAAAACTTCGAATACGAAACCGCCCGCAACAACGAGCGAGCGCTCATCGCCCGTCAGACCAAGTACGAGGAGGACCTCCGCACCGTGCACGGTTTCGATTTCACGGCGGTTCCGGAACAGAACGGTTTGGTCGGCATGGGTTCGTACGTCACGATCCGCGACG
This sequence comes from Kiritimatiellia bacterium, assembly GCA_045642845.1. GTDB lineage: Bacteria > Verrucomicrobiota > Kiritimatiellia > RFP12 > UBA3636 > JAZUJQ01. The sequence continues at coordinate 3,065 of JAZUJQ010000195.1, read as the reverse complement.
AGGCCGGCGTCGTCGCCTCCTACGCCATTCTCGGCATGTGGGACAGCGCCCCGGACATGGGCGTCATTTCCTGCAACACGCCCGTGGCGCGCGCGTTGTTCGACAACCGCGTCGGCGACACGGTCGTTCTCGAAGTCGGCGACATGAAGAAGAGCGCGGTCATCGTTTCGATCGATCCGCTCCCCGCCGACATCGTCGAGTGGTCCAAATAAGCAACCCAGTTCAACCTCCGCGTCGCCCCGGCGATGCGGAGGTTTTCTTTTTTCAGCCATGGAAAAGCAGATAACTTCGCGTCATTCGTATCTCGAGCGTCAAGCGCAGCTCGACAGAATCGCAAACGTCGACATGCCGCAGAACCGGCAGGACATCCAGGACGCCCGGGAAATGGGCGACCTTTCCGAGAACTTCGAATACGAAAGCGCGCGCAACCGAGAACGCCAGCTGATCGCCCGTCAGGAACAGCTCATCGCCGAACTCCGCGACACCGCCGTCGCCGACTTCGCCGACGTCGATTTCGACGGCACCGTGAAACCCGGCGCCTGCGTGACGCTCGCCTACCCCGGCGGCGTCAAACGCACGTTCTGCATCCTCGGCGCATGGGATTTCGATGAAGAGCTAGGAATCATCTCCTGCCACGGCCGTCTCGCCGAAGCCATCGAAGGCTGCAAAAAAGGCGATGTCGTCAACATCCCCGATCCGGATTTCGATGACGACACGATCGAGATCACCGTTCTCGACGTCAAAAAACTTCCCCAAAAAGTCATCGACTGGGCGAACGCCTGAACGCCGCCCGCGCCGCGCCGGCTTACGTGATTTCGTGGATCACGCCGTCGCGCATCACGAGGCGGTGTTCCGCGTATGCGGCGATGTCCGGCTCGTGAGTGACCATTATTATGGTTTTCCCGCGCTCGTGCAGCCGGGTGAAAAGCTGCATGATTTCAATGCTCGTGGCGGTGTCCAGATTGCCAGTGGGCTCGTCCGCGAGAATGACCGTGGGATCGGTCGCCAGCGCGCGCGCGATCGCTGCGCGCTGCTGCTGTCCGCCTGAAAGCTGTGACGGCCTGTGGCGCAGTCTTTCGCCCAGTCCCACGATTTCCGCGAATTTCTCCGCCCGGCGAGAACTCTCTTCGTCGGACACGCCTTGATAGTACAGAGGCAGCGCGATGTTCTCGCCGACCGTGAGCTGCGGAATCAGATTGAAACTCTGGAAAACGAACCCGAGATGCTGCAGGCGGATGTCGGAAAGTTCGTCGTCTTCCAGACGGCTGACGTCGCGTCCGTCGAGTCTGTACGTCCCTGAAGTGGGACGGTCCAGACAGCCCAGCACCTGCAGCATGGTGCTTTTGCCCGATCCGGACGCGCCCATGATGGCCCAGAACGAGCCCTTTTCGAACTTGGCGGAAACGCCGCGCAGGGCATGGACCTTCTCGACGCCCATGTCATACGTTTTGACGAGGTTCTCAACCTCGATCGCGTAATTTCCGCCCGTCGCGCTCACCGCTCGTTTTCTCCGGCGAGGCGCTCTGTTTCCTTCGAGCGTTCGGATTCACCCAGCGGAGGAGCAAGAAGCACTTCCTCGCCTCCTTCAAGTCCGGACAGAATGTGCACGAAACGGTTGTTGTCCAGCCCCGTTTCAACTTCGCGCTGTTCGGCGGCGCCGTTGCGGCCGCGCAGCCACACGAACGGTTTGCCGCCGACCCGCACCACGCTCTGCACCGGCACGTAGACAGCGTCGTCGTACTGCTCGACGATGATTTCCACGCGGCAGCTCATGCCGCTCTTGAGCTCTCCTACGCCGCCGTCGATCCTGACCTCGGCCGGATATTCCTTGAGGTCCGCGTTCATCCAGCGCCGGCTGGTGTCCGCCATCGGAGCGATCTTGCTCAGCGTGCCGCCGAACGTGCGTTCGGGAAGCGCATCGCAACGCACGCGCACCGGCATTCCGGTCGAAATGCTCTTGAGGATGCTTTCATGGATCGTGAAAGTCGCGATGAACGTGTCGGCCGTGGGCAGGTAGATGAGGTCGCGCCGCTGCCACACTTCGACGCCTTCCTTGAGCGGCTCGTTGTTGTCCCACGGGCGTTGCGAACTGGTTGAGTAGATGACCTGTCCGTCCATCGGCGCGATGATGCGGGCTTTGTCGATCTGCTGGCGGATTTTGTCGAGCTTCTGCTTCTGGCGCGCGAGTTCGTTCGTCTTCGCGAGCAACGAGCTTTCCGCCTGGATGATGGAGGACCGCGCTTTGCGGCGCGTGCGCTCCAGGGCCGCGTCTTTCTGGCGGACCTTCGTTTCGAGTTCCGCCAGTTCGCGTTTGTGCGTGAACTTTTCGAGCAGCGTCAGATTGCCGCGCGCGGTCTGCAGGGAAAGCTGCTGGTGCTTCCACGAAAGCTCGTCGCCCTTGAGCTCGCTCTCAGAAAGGAAGGCCTCTTCGAAGAGTTTCTTCGACCACTCGTATTTTTCCTTGGCGCGCTCGAGCTCCTGTTCGGCGAGCGCCACGGATCCCTGCGCGTCCGAAAGTTTGTTCGGGTATTCGCCCTCGGTGTATTTCACGAGGTCTTCCTTGGCGAACTCGAGCTCCTGCTCGGCGAGTTCCACGTCCGACGCCGCCTGATTGCGCGCGATTTCAAGATCCTCCTGTTTGAGCGTCACCGCGCTTTCGGCGTTCTCGACCTCGATCTCCTGGTTCACCAGTTCGTCGCGCTTCGCGGCGACGTCCAGCTCCACGAGCAGATCGCCTTTTTTCGCCATCGTGCCCTCGGGCGCGATGTAGATGATCGAAGCACGCCCTTCGACTTCGCTCTTGAGCGTGATCTGCTCGCTCGGCTTGATTTCACCGGATTCTTCGAGATTGATGACGAGCGGGCCGCGACGCACCGCGGCGCAAAGCGGTTCGTCGCGACCGGACGCCCCTGCGCCGCGACGCACGGACGCGAGAGCGATGACGACCGCGACCAGCGCGACCGCCGCGATTGCAGTTTTGAGTTTCCTGTTTTTCATGAACGCAAATCCCGTCGAAGGTGTTTTCCCGTCTCCGTCACCGCAGCATCGGCGCCCCGGCTCTGGCG
>JAZUJQ010000194.1:0-5671 GCA_045642845.1 Kiritimatiellia bacterium | reverse complement strand
CCCCGGGTCCGCAAATGAAAAAGACTCTCTCAGGCCGCTTCACTCTGGCCACCGCAAACACGCAGATGACGTTCGTCGAAAAGGACGACGGACGCTGGTTCCTCGTCCACTACGGCGACCGCACCTCCTCATCCGCCGACGTCGAGCTGCTCTCTTCGCTGCGCCTCGACCGCAACGATTCGTTCGGTTGCAACCAGCCCGACGTCTACCCTGCGTTCGGCGCGGACCGCGGCGACGGACAGAACAAGCGCGGCGCGATCGCGGTGCGCCACGCGGACGGCGACATGTCGTTGCAGTGGAAGTGCGAACAGGCCTACATCGAGCCGGACGCCAAGGGCGCGAAGCATCTCGTCTTCGAGTGGGTCGACAAGGTGCATCCGTTCCGCGCGCGGCAGCACTTCCGCGCGCTCGTCGGCTGCGACGTGATCGAGACCTGGGTCGAACTTCGCAACGGCGAAAAAGGCGCGGTGGAAATCTCGCGGATGTGCTCGTTCGGCATGGAAGCCAACGGCCTCGCGTCCGAGTTCCATCTGCTTTCGCTTTCCGGACAGTGGGCATGCGAAGCCAACCTTTCGGAAAGCGAAATCGCCCGCGGCCAGTCCGTGTGCCTGGGTTCGCGCTCCGGCGTGCGCGGCGCCTGGGAGAACAACCCCGCGTTCATGCTTTCCGTCGGCCCTCGCGCGGACGAGGAGCACGGACGCGTGCTCGCCGGAGCGTTGGCGTGGTCCGGCGCGTGGGACATCCGCGTCGATCATTCGTTCACGAACGAGCTGCGTCTTTACGCCGGCGTGGCGAACCCTTCGGGTCCGTACGTGCTGGACGCCGGGGCTTCGATCGTCCTGCCCAAGTTCATGCTGACGTGGTCCTCCGCCGGCAAAGGCCCCGCCTCGCGCGCGCTGCACCGCTGGGCCCGCGAGTGGCGCCTGCCGCACGGCAAGGTCGCGCGCGACATCCTGCTCAACAGCTGGGAGGGCGCGTATTTCGATTTCAACGAGAAGACTCTCACCGACATGATGGACGGCGTCCGCGAACTCGGCGGCGAGCTGTTCGTCATCGACGACGGCTGGTTCGGCCGCGGCGAATTCGCGCGCAACGGCGACAAGTGCGGTCTCGGCGACTGGTGCTGGAATTTCGAGAAACTCCCGCGCGGCCTGCCGTACCTCGTCAAGGAAGCCCGCAAGCGCGGACTCAAGCTCGGGCTTTGGTTCGAGCCCGAGATGGCGAACACCAGGAGCGCGATCGTCACGGCGCATCCCGATTGGATCCTGCGCGAAAACGGGCGTCCGCTGCGTTGCGGACGCGGCGGCACGCAGGTCGTTTTCGACCTCACCAATCCGGTCGTGCGCGACAATCTCTTCCATCAGATCGACGACGTGATCAACGAGTCCAAGGGTCTGGCCTACATCAAGTGGGACTCCAACGCGGACTTCGAGAACGTCGGTTCCACGCATCTCGACGCGGCGCATCAGTCCAACGTCTGGTTCGATTACGAGCGCGGCGCTTTCGAGCTGTTCGCGCGCATCCGCGAGGCGCATCCGGAGATCGTGTTCCAGGCCTGCTCGTCGGGCGGCGCGCACGCAGACTACGGCTGGCTCGAATACGCCGACGGCTTCTGGGGCTCCGACAACACCTGTGCGCAGCAGCGCGTGTTCATGCAGTGGGGCGAGGAGATGTTCTATCCGGCGGCGTGCGTGGCCGCGCACGTCACGGTCGTCCCGAACCACCAGACCGGGCGCGACGCGCCGCTCAAGTACCGCGTCAACGTCGCGATGAGCGGACGCTTCGGTTTCGAGCTGCATCCGAGCAGAATGAAGCCCGAGGAAATCGCTTTCATGAAGAAGGCGGTCGCGAACTACAAGCGCATCCGTCCCGTCGTCCAGCAGGGCGATCTCTACCGTCTCGTTTCCCCGTACGGCAACGATCACAGCGCCGTGATGTTCGTCTCGCGCGACCGCCGGCACGCCGTTGCGATGGTGTACGGCCGCGAGCGTCTCGCCAACCAGGGCCTGCAGGAACCGCTGCCCGTGCGCGGGCTCGATCCCGCGTTGCGCTACAAGGTCGAGGAGATCAACGATCCCGACTGGAAGCACGTCGCGGCCATCGACGGCAAAACCGTCGGCGGCGACACGCTCATGGCGCTCGGCGTCCAGTACGGGCTCGGCAACGAACACGATTCGTTCGTTCTCGAATTCACCGCCAAATGAGATGTTGGCCGAAGCGGCTGCTTCCGTGATCGTGTTTGCGACGTTCAACGTGCGCGTGCCGGTCGACCCCGCGCCCAACGACTGGGCGTCGCGGCGCCCGCGCGTGCGCGAGGTGGTCGCGGCCGGAAAATTCGATGTTTTCGGCGTGCAGGAAGCCGTTCTCGAACAGGTTTCCTCGATCGCCGAAGACACCGGCTTCGCCAGAATCGGCGGCGGGCGCGACGACTTCGCGGAAAAAGGCGAGCATTGCTGCATCTTCTACCGCAAGGAGCGCTTCGAGCTGCTCGACGGCGGCACGTTCGGACTTTCCAAGACGCCCGGCGTCCCCGGCGTTAAATCGTGGGGAAGCGCGTGTCCTCGCATCGCGACGTGGGGACGCTTCCGCGACAAGACGACCGGACGCGAATTCTGCTTCTACAACACGCATCTCGATCATGTGAGCGAAGAAGCCCGCAGCAAGGGAATCGAGCTGGTCGTCGCCCACGCCGCGGAAAACTGCAAGGACCTCCCGATAGTGCTCACGGGAGATTTCAACGCTTATCCCGACAGCGACACGTACAAGCGCGCGGCGGCGCTGCTGCGCGACGCGAAATCGGTTTCGGAAAGCGGACACGGCGGTCCTGAACTCACGTTCCAGAAATACGGCGGGCTTTCGGGAAAACGTCTCGAGAATCCGCAACCGATCGATTACATCTTCGTTTCGAGCGGCGTCCGCGTGCTCTCGCACGTCACCATGGACGCCATGCCGGGCGGAGCCTACGCCTCGGATCACTTCCCGGTCGTCGCCGGGCTCGTCATGCCGTGAAAACGGATTTCAATGCGGTCGTCGGCCCCGTGAAGCCGGTCAACGGGGTGGGGCAGCCGCCGATGATCGACGCTCTCGGATCCTGGTCGATGATGCACTATCTAGGCGAGGCCGGCATCCCGTATTCGCGGCTCCACGATGTCGGCGGTTGGCTCGGCGGCGGACTCTACGTCGACATACCGAATCTGTTCCGCGATTTCGGCGCCGATGAAAACGATCCGGCGAACTACGTTTTCGCGTACACCGATTCGCTTGTTTCGGCGCTCGTCGCGCAGGGCGTCGAACCGTTCTTCCGGCTCGGCGTGACGATCGAAAATTTCGCCGAAAACGGCTTCCCTCCGGTGAACACGCTCCCGCCGTCCGATCCGGCGAAGTGGGCGCGCGTCTGCGAACATGTGATGCGGCACTTCACGGAAGGCTGGGCCGGCGGATTCGGTTTCAAGGTTACGTATTGGGAAATATGGAACGAACCGGAAAACAATCCGGATCCTTCGAAGAACCCGATGTGGCGCGGTGACTGGAATTCCTACTGCGATTTCTACGGCGTCGTCGCGCCGTATCTCAAATCCAGATTCCCGCACCTCAAAATCGGCGGCTACGGACACTGCGGTTTTTACGCCGGCACGGATTCCAAGCGGGTCGCGGCGGCGAATTCCTCGCCACGGATGGAATATTTCATCGAATGCGGCGAAACGTTTCTGGAACGGGCCCGCGCCGGAAACTGGCCGCTCGATTTCTTTTCGTACCACACGTATTCCGATCCGGAAGATGCACTGAGCCAGGTCGAGTACGCGGACCGTTTCCTTTCGTCGCACGGTTTCTCCCGCGACCGCACGGAGCGGATACTGAACGAGTGGCTTCCGGAACCGTGGCTCGGCAAATTGGGTTCTGCCCGCCAGGCCGCCGAAATAGCGTCCGTGATGATCGGTTTGCAGAACGGGCCGTGCGACGCGGCCTGCATCTACGACGCACGGTGCGGTTCGAGCGCGTACTCGCCGCTGTTCAATCCGTTCACGCGCATGCCGCACAAGGCGTACTACGTTTTCGCGGCGTTCAACGAACTGCGCAAACTCGGTTCCGCGGTTCGGTGCGGGGAAACGCCGCGCGGCGTTTATGCCGCCGCGGCGGCGGATGCGACGGGACGCGCCGCGATGCTCGTCGCCAACATCTCCGGAAGCGCGTTCGCGCTGCCTGACGTGTTTTCCGGGCGTCGACCGGTCCGCGCCAGAATCATCGACGCACCGCGCGACTGGAACGAAATCCCGGTCCCGGCCGCGCTTGCGACCGATTCGGTGCTGCTTCTCGAATTCCGCTGAATGAATGCGCCCGTGGGGTAGGACGGGTAAGACGTGTAGGACGAGCAGGACGGCTGTGGCAAAGGCCGCGGGGTAAAAACTCCGACGGCTGGCAAACATGCTACGCTACCGCTTCGCCGTGTTTCACGGCGTTCAGCCGCAGAATTTTGGCGCGGTTGTTTTGAACATCACTGCAATTTTCCGATTGCTGGACCTCTGCGACCAGCCGTCTCAGCCAATAAATTCCCGTGCGCGCCGAATCGGTGGCGCGAAGCACTGTCGATTCCGCGGAGCGGTAGCGGAAGCTTCACGGATCGGAGTTTCTTTTCAAACGCGCAAGAGCGCGGCGCCATGTGGTAGAACGGCGGAATGCCGATGTGTCGAGGCCGTTTGCTTCCGGATCCGCCGAGGCCGAAAAGCGTCAGAGCCAGTCGGGGAGGGGCATGTCCGACGGAATCGACCAGGCGTTTCCGCCGTGGAATCCGATGTCGAACATTTCCGGTTCCGGCGGCGACGCCATGCGCTTGAACTGCGACCTGTGCAGACGGCGCAGGAACGTGTCCAGCGTCTTCCGTATCTCGTCGTCGCCGAACGCGCCCTTGAAAACGCGCCGCGCGCGTCCAAGCAGTCCGCCGCGCGTTTCATTTCCGGAAAGCGCGTGGTAAAGGAAGAAATCGTGCAACTCGTACGAACCGATGATGTTCTCGGTTTCCTGTGCGCCGGGCAGCAGTTCTGGTGAAATCGGCGTCGCCGCGATGTCGCGCAAAACCGCCGCCGTTCCGGCGTCGCCGCATTCCCCCGTCGCGGCTTCCACGGCCGCCCGCAGAAAGGTTTTCGGGACGTTGCCGTTGACGTCGTACATCGACATCTGATCGCCGTTGTACGTGCACCATCCCAGCGCGCATTCCGAAAAATCCCCCGTGCCGACGACGATGCCGTTTTCGGCGTTCGCCAGGTCCATCAGAATCATGGTCCTCATGCGGGCCTGCGCGTTTTCGAACGTGACGTCGCGCCGCGACGGGTCGTAACCGATGTCCTTGAAGTGGATTTCAACGGCCGGGCCTATCGGGATCGAACGCAGCTCGACGCCGAGTTTTTCGGACAGCGCCGTGGCGTTGTCCTTCGTGCGCGAAGACGTTCCGAATCCGGGCATCGTCACCGCCAGCACGGCCGTGCGCGGCCATTCGAGCCATTCCGCCGCGCGCACGCAGGAAAGCAGCGCGACGGTGGAGTCGAGGCCCCCGGACACCCCTATGACGAAGCGCTTCGCGCCGCAGCGCTCGGCGCGCAACGCGAGCGAGACGCTCTGGATCAGGAACATGTCTTCCGCCGCGACCGCGCGCAGACGCGGATTCTCCGGGACGAAC
>JAZUJQ010000193.1:0-10041 GCA_045642845.1 Kiritimatiellia bacterium | reverse complement strand
CTGGCGCTGCTCGCCGTGTTCGACGCCCTCGCGGTGTTTTTCGCGGTGTTTCTGCCGACCGGTCCGGCCGCGGCGATGTCGTTTTTCGCGTTGACGCTCGGGTTCATTTTCCCCGCCGGCGCCGCGATCGGAATCGTGCCGGACGCCGCCATGTTCTGGCTTGCGGACGATCTCGCCGGGGGAGGACGCATCGCCTTGCGCACGCTCGCCGGAACCGGCGCGTACGCGCTTGCTCTTTCCGTTTTCTACCTCGCTCTTTCATCGCTGTTTTTCGGGAGGCGCGACCTGTGACACCTGTATTCGAAATCGAAAATCTCGTGAAAACATACCGCGACTTCTGGGGACGCGAACGGAAGCGCGCGCTGCAGGGGGTGACTCTCTCCGGCGAAGCCGGGGAAGCCGTCGGTCTGCTCGGGCCGAACGGTTCCGGAAAATCCACCGCAATCAAAACGCTGCTCGGTCTGCTCTCGCCCACGTCCGGATCCGTGAGACTGTTCGGAGAAAACCCCGACTCGCGCGCGGTGCGGGCGCGCATCGGCTACCTGCCCGAAATTTCGATTTTCCACAAATTTCTCACGCCGAGGGAAACCCTGCGGTATCATGCCGGACTGCTGAACATGCCGGGCGATCTTGCAAAGGCGCGCATAGAACTTCTGTTCGACCGCGTCGGAATCTCGTCGCGCGACGCGGACCGCCAGGTCGGCGAGTTCTCCAAAGGCATGGCGCGGCGCGTCGGTCTTGCGCAGGCGTTGCTCGGCGATCCCGAATTCGTGGTGTTCGACGAACCCACGAGCGGCCTCGATCCGGTCGGACGCCACGATGTCAAAACCCTCATCAAGGAACTCGCCGCGGAAGGGAAAACCATTCTGTTTTCCTCGCACCTTCTGTCGGAGGTCGAGGACGTCTGTTCGCGCATAGCGATTCTCGTCGACGGCCGCATCCGCGCATCGGGGCCTCTCGGCGAACTCCTGCCTCGCGCCGGCTCGGTCCAGGCCGTCTTCAAAGATCTGCCGCCGGAAACGCTCGAAGCGCTTGAAGCCGATTGGAAAAAACGCGGCCTTTCGCCGGAAATTTCGCCCGTCAGGCAGTCTCTCGAAGATTTTTTCCTGACGGTGCTTGCAGAAGGCGGAAAAAAATCGTAAAACGGAACCCGAAGGAGGGTTCCCATGCTCAACATCCGTTTTCTCGGCGCCGCACGCACCACGACAGGTTCGATGCACTGCATCGAATACGACGGCAAACGCATTCTGCTGGACTGCGGTCTGCTGCAAGGCCACCGCAAGGAGGCTTTCGAGGCCAACCGAGTTCTGCCTTTTCCTCCGAAGGAAATCGACGCGATCGTTCTTTCGCACGCGCATATCGACCACAGCGGACGCATTCCCGCGTTCGTGAGGCAGGGATACCGCGGACCGATCTGGTCCACGCCGGCGACGCGCGATCTCTCCGACGTGATGCTGCGCGACTCCGCGTTTCTTCAGGCGAAGGACGTGGAATACGTGAACAAGAGCCGCGTGAAATCCGGCAAGGTTCCGTTTGAAATCCTCTACGATCAGCGCGACGTCGAAAACACGATCGGCCTTTTCAAAACTCTTGAATACGGCGAAACGCGCGAAATCCTGCCCGGACTGAAACTCACGTTCAACGACGCCGGTCACATTCTCGGATCGGCCACCGTCACGCTTGATTACCTGAAATACGGCAAACCGCGCAGACTGCTTTTCACCGGCGATCTCGGACAGAAAGACAAACCGTTTCTGCGCGATCCCGCGCCCGTGCCGGACGTCGACGTGCTCATAACCGAAAGCACGTACGGCGACCGCGACCATCCGCCGCGCGCGAACATCGGCGGCCGCATCAAGGATTACGTCGACTTCGTCATCCAGCACCGTTCGAAGCTCATAGTGCCGGCGTTCTCCGTCGGGCGCACGCAGCAGCTGCTCTGGATCATGCACCAGATGCAGGACGCCGGACAGATTCCGGTGATTCCGGTTTACGTCGACAGTCCGCTCTCGGGCAAGGCGACGGAGATCCACCGCAAGTACACGAAATACTTCAACGACGCCACGCGCGCAGCCGTCGCCCGCGGCGTCGATCCGTTCGACTTTCCCGGAGTGAGGTTCATCCAAACGCTGGAAGAGTCGATGGCGCTCAACGGCAAACCCGGACCGATGGTGATAATTTCGGCTTCCGGCATGTGCGAAGGCGGCCGCATCCTGCACCACCTCAAAAACAACATCGACAATCCGCTCAACATCGTGCTCATAACGGGATTCCAGGCGGAAAACACGCTCGGCCGCCGGCTCGTCGACGGCGCCGAAAAAGTGAAAATCTACGGCGAAGAATATCCGCTTCGTTCGACGGTGTTCACCATCAACGCGCTCTCCGCGCACGCCGACCGTGCGGGACTTACGGATTTCGCGAAATCGCTCGGACCGACCGTCCGCCGCGCGTTCTGCGTGCACGGCGAAGAACGATACTGCGAAGCCAACCGCAAAAATCTCGAAGCGCTCGGCATCCGCCGCGTGGACGTGCCGGTCAAGGGCGAATTGTTCGAAGACGTCTGATCAGAACAGCGTCGGCTGATCGTCGTCGTTCCGTTTCTTTTTGCGCGCGAATGTCTTCTCGGGTTTCCCGCGGGCTTCGAGGCCCGCGAGGATTTCGTTTGCGCGTGAAAGCACGGCCGCCGGCATGCCGGCGAGTTTGGCCACGGCTATGCCGTAGCTCTTGTCCGCCGGACCGTCGACGATTCGGCGCAGGAAAACGATGCCGTCGCCCCGTTCGCGCACGAGCACGCTGCAGTTGACCACGCCCGGAAGAGATTCGGGCAGATCCGCGAGTTCGTGGTAATGGGTCGCGAAAAGCGTCTTGGCTTTCACTGAATCCGTGTTGTGAAGATACTCCGCCACGGCCCACGCGATCGAGATGCCGTCGAACGTCGACGTGCCGCGCCCGATTTCGTCGAGCACGATGAGAGAGCGCCGCGTGGCGTTGTTGAGGATGTTCGCGGTTTCCTGCATTTCGACGAGAAACGTGGATCTTCCGCGCGCCATGTCGTCGGCCGCGCCCACACGCGTGAACACGCGGTCGACGAGCCCGATTTCCGCGGAATCCGCCGGAATGTACGAACCGAGCTGCGACATTATCACGAGCAGCGCCACCTGGCGGATGTAAGTCGATTTGCCCGCCATGTTCGGGCCGGTGATGACGAGTATCTGCCTGTCGGTGCAGTTGAGCCGCGCGTCGTTGGGGACGAACCGTTCCGCGTCGGGCAGCCGTTCGACGATAGGATGACGGCCGCCGCGGATGTCGAGGGATTCGCCATCCGTCACGACCGGGCGATTGTAATCGCAGGCAAGCGCGCGGTCGGCGAAGGCGCGCAGCACGTCCAGAACGGCGAGCGCGGCGGCCGTATTCTGGATTTCCGCGGTACGTGCGACCACATGGGCGCGCAATTCATCGAATATCGAAGCTTCGAGTTCGAGCGATTTTTCCTCCGCGCCGGAGATGAGTTCTTCGTGTTCCTTGAGCTCCTGCGTGATGAATCTCTCCCCGCCGACCACCGTCTGCTTGCGGATGTAATTTTCCGGCACCAGCGCAAGCTGCGACGTCGACACTTCGATGAAGTAACCGAAAACTTTGTTGTAGCGGACTTTGAGATTCTTGATGCCGGTGCGCTGGACTTCCGACGCCTGATACTCCGCCACCCACGTGCGCCCGCCGGACTGCGCGTCGCGCAGTTCGTCTAGCTCCGCGTTGAATCCAGGACGTATGACGCCGCCCGCCGCAAGCGTCGCGGGCGGATCGTCCACGAGCGTGCGGTCGATTTCATCGGTCAGGTCCGTGAGCGCATCGAGCGCATCGCGGGTCTTCGCCAGAAGCGACGACTCCGCGGCGGCCGGTTCGACGAGAGCGCGCAGCGCCGGCACGGCTTTGAGCGCGTTTGAAATCGAAACTATGTCGCGGGCGTTTCCGCGGCCGAGGGAAACGCGTGCGATGGCGCGCGCAAGGTCGCGCACCTGCGAAAACACGTCGCTCATCGGAGTAAGCCCGCCGCGCGACGAAATCAGCGCCGCCACGGCGTCAAGGCGTTCGTCGATCGCGGCTTTGTCGCACAACGGCCGCGCGATCCAATCGTGGAGCAGACGCGCGCCCATCGGAGTGCAAGTCGCGTTGAGCGTTTCGTAAAGCGATGCGCCTTTGTCGCGGGCGTCCTGCGACGGAAAAAGATTGAGATGCGCGCAGGTGGTGGCGTCGAGCCGCAGATGCCCGCTTTCGCTGCGCATCCGGATCGCGCGCACATGGGAGATGTCGCGCTTGAGGTCGACCCCGACGCGCTCGAGCAGCGCGCCCGCGGCGGAATCCACTCCTGCATCGCCTTCGCAACCGAATCCGTCCAGAGAATTGACGCCGAACAGACGCAGAAGCCGGTCGTGTCCGGATGAAGAATCGAAAAGATACGGATCGACCGCCGTGACGCACCGCACGCCGGCCGTTTCGGCCGCGCGACGCACCGCAAGCGCGATGGCGCCGCCGTCGTCCGGAATTATTATTTCCCCGGGCGCGAGACGGCGCAGCACGGAAACCAAAGCCGCGGCCCCATCCGCTTTTTCGCAGAAGAGTTCGCCGGTCGAAAGCTCCAGAACGCCGATGGTGAACGGCCCTTTTTCATCCGAGGACGCGACGGCGACGAGATAATTGTCGGCGTCGTCGGCGAGCATCGTTTCTTCGGTGATGGTGCCGGGCGTCACTATCCGCGTGATTTCACGGCGGATCATCCCCTTTCCGGAATGCTTTTTCGGATCTTCCATCTGGTCGCAGATGGCGACTTTGCGTCCAAGACGTAGAAGTTTCGCAAGATATGAATCGAGCGCGTGATGCGGAACGCCGCACATCGGATACCCGGCGCGGTGAGTGAGCGCAACGCCGAGAAGAGGAGCTGCGAGGCGTGCGTCGTCCATGAACAACTCGTAGAAATCCCCGAGTCGGAACATCAGGATGACGTCCGCGTCCATGCTCTTTTTCATGTCGCGGTACTGCCGCAGCATGGGGGTCAGTTCTTCCATGTCCCGTCGCCTCCCGTGTTTCAGAACAGCGATTCCTGCACGATCGCCGCCGGCAATCCCAAGGCCTTCCGCAACTCGGTTTCGTCCATGCGCGGAGTGCCGTGCTCCCTGGCCGCGGAAGTTTTGTCCGAACCCGGATTGTCGCCTATGATCAGAAGATTCGTCGCGGCCGACACGGACGACGCGACTTTCGCCCCGCGCGCCATGAGTTTTTCCTGAATGTCGCGACGCTTGAGATCGTGGAACGTACCCGTGATGACAACCGTTTTTCCGGAAAACGCGTCCGAACCGTCGGCGAAGGCTTCAACGGAAACTTTCGCGGCGCCGCCGGCGGGATTGATTCCCAGACGCGCCATGCCTGATTTGAACGCCTCGCCGGCATCGGATTTGAAAAACCCGCACAGCGAACGCGCAGCCTCCGGCTTGATCACGCACGTGTACGCGAGCGGTCCGCTCTTGAGCTTCGACCCGAGGCCTTCGCGCACGAGTCTGTCGCCGAGCTCCTCGATTTCACGCGAAACCGCCTCGAATTTTTCGGCGGCCGCAACACGCGCCGAAATGCCGAGCGCGCGGATTTCCTTCGAACGCGGCGAAAGAGTCGGGAGAAGTTCCTCAAGCTCGTACAAACGGCAGGCGTACGCGACGACGCCCGATGAAACAAGTTCCTCGAAATCGCGGTGAACCGCCGCGATTTCGCGTGCGACGCTTTCGCCTATGCCGGGAATTCCGAGCGCGAAAAGCCAACGCGAAAGCGGAAGATCGCGCGCCGCACGCAGCGCGGCGCAGATCGTGCCGGCGTTCGCCGCGCCGAGAAGACGCGTCTGGCGGACCGTTCCGCCGTCTCCGAAGAGAGTGTCCTGAACTACCGGAAGAGCGGAGTCTTCGTCCGCGACGCCGAGATTGAGCGTGGAGTACAGAACTTCCGGAATCGAAAATATTTCGAGCGGACTCGACGAGACGAGATGCTCGCGGACGAGCGCCTCGGCCACGCGGTCGCCGATGCCTTCGATGTCGAGGGCGTCGCGCGAAGCGAAATGCAGAATGCGGCCGGCGAGCTGCGCGGGACAGAGATAGTTCGTGCAACGGACGGCGACTTCGCCTTCGCGGCGCGACACGGGCGCGCCGCACGCCGGGCATTCGTCCGGCATTCTGAACTCGATTTCAGCGCCCGTGCGTTTTTCGGTCAAGACTTCGACGACGGCCGGTATGACCTCTCCGGCCTTTTCAATCAGCACGTGATCGCCGATGCGGATGTCCTTGCGGCGGATGTCGTCTTCGTTGTGAAGCGTAGCGCGGGAAATTTCGGAACCGGAAAGCGGCACCGTGCGCAACTCCGCCACGGGAGTCAGAACGCCGGTGCGGCCGACCTGCACCGTGATCGCTTCGACGACGGTTTCCGCGCGTTCCGGAGCGTACTTGTAGGCGCGCGCCCAGCGCGGGGCTTTCGCGGTCGCGCCGAGTTCTTCGTAAAGCGAACGGTCGTCGACTTTGACGACGGCGCCGTCCATCTCGAACGGAAACGAATGCCGGAGTTCACCGAGTTCTGCGATGGCTTCGTTCACTTCTTTCAGACCGTGGCAGAGCCATGTGCGCGGCTGACACGGAAACCCGAGTTTTTCAAGCGTCTCGGTGAGCGCGCGGTGCGTCGGCGGATCGGCGAAACCTTCGTTCGTCCCCATGCCGTAAAGCAGCACGGAAAGCGGGCGTTCGGCGACTTCGCGCGGGTCGAGAAGTTTGATCGATCCGGCGGCGGCGTTGCGCGGATTTTTGAACGGCTCTTCGCCGCGCGCGACCTGTTCCTCGGAAAGCTTGAGAAAACCCGATTTCGGCATGTATATCTCACCGCGGACTTCAAGTCGTTTCGCGGAGCTGTCTATGCGCAGCGGGAGCGTGCGGATCGTGCGCGCGCCGGCGGTGATGTTGTCTCCCGTCCAGCCGTCGCCGCGCGTCGCCGCAAGCGACAGCGATCCGTTTTCGTAAATCGCGCAGAACGCAAGCCCGTCGATTTTCGGTTCGACGACGTAAGACACCGTTTCAAGTCCGGTGATCGCGCGGACCATTGAATCGTATTCCGCCAGATCGCCGATGTTATAGGTGTTTTCGAGCGACTGCATCGGAAGCGCATGCTCGTATTTTTCGAACCCTTCAAGAGGTTCGCCGCCGACGCGACGCGTCGGGGAATCAGGAACGACGAGATCGGGGCGGCGGGATTCGATGTCCGCGAGTTCATGCATCATGGAATCGAATTCCATGTCGGAAATCTCGGGATTCGCATCACGGTAGTAAAGCACGGTGTGGCGCGTGAGTTCCGCGCGCAAAAACGCAGCACGCGCCGCATCCGCGTCGTTTTCCGACGCCTTCGGCGAGGAAAAAAATGATTCCTGTTCCATGTTGCCCATTCTAACAAAAAATCCCGTGCGGAAAGCGCGGCGCACGGCCGCAGCATTTTGGCGCGATCGTTTTGAACATCACTGCAATTTTCCGATCGAAATCAAGTCGATCGCGGTCGAGGGCATGCGCTTCACCAATCCTGCAAAACAGGAACAAGTTCGTCCAGAAAACGGTTGTCGAGCGAATACAGCGCCACGCCCGGATATCCGAGACGATCCGCCTCGAGTATTTCATCTATGGTCCGTTCGGGCGAAAGCATCGCTTCGTTCGATCCGAACCCGATGCCGCACACCGCGCGCGAACGGTACGGTTTCTGATCGTTCGCGAAACGGCGGAGCACGACGATGTCCGCGGTGTAATTCATCGGAATCACGCGATCGACGGTTTTCGAGCGCAGCCACGCGCCCCAGTTCTGGCCGACGCTTTGGGAACACAGCGGATAACGTCCGTACACCGAAGCGCTGATTTCGCATTTTGGCGCGGCCGCGCGGACGCGCGTTTTGACAAGCGACACGAGCGCATCCACGTTTGCGGAGACTTTTTTCTCGCGCGTGGCGCCGTCCGGATACCGCACGAAATCCAGATTGACGCCCGCAACGCCTTTTTTCGCCGCGAGCGAGGCGACCGCTTTGGCGATTTCCTCACGATTGACTTTCATCTGAGGATCGAGCCACGGAAGAGCGTTGCCTTTCGCATCATGCAACGTGCGGCGCGCTTTCTCGTACGCTTTTTTCCGGCTTTCGTCCGGATTTTCAAACCTCAGCGCGCAGAACCACGCGTGCACGCGGATACCGCATTTGGAACATGCGGCGATCGCGGAAGGAAACGGATCTCCGCGCCGCGCCGCGTCCGGCAGAAGCGGCAATCCGGCGACGGGCGTTATGGTTCCGGCGGGAGATCCGGCGTACAGAAACAGATCGGTCACTCCGGCGGAGGCGAGTTTGGGAGCTATCGAATCCCATGAACCGGCTCCTGACGGACCGTACCCCGTGGGTTCCCAGACATACAATCTGTTTTTCTTCGCGGCGGCGGTACGCGGATGCGCGACGGCGTAGGCGACGTGGGCCTGCTTCGAAATATCCCAGAGGCAGGACATCGACGCTCCGTAAAGACCGCGCGAAAACAACGCCTTTTTTTCAGCGTCCGTCTTTTTCATGCGGAAGAAACACGCGCGGACGAAATCCGCCTGCGACGACGGCGCCGCGGCCAGACATTTCTTTTCGGCGTCCTCCGCCGAAACCGCGCCGAAACGTCCCCAGATTTCACGTTCGAGCGAAAGCGCCGCGTTTTTCCAAATCGACGGCGCGAGCGTGGCGGAAAGCGAAAGGACAAGCCGTTCGCGCGCGGATGCGTCCCCGTCGTCGTACAAAACCCGCGTCACGAAAAAACCGTCGGCGGATTTGACTATCGCCGGAACGCGCTCGGGTGACGAACCCGATTTCCACGAGGCGAGAACGGACGATTTTTTCGACGTGACCGTCACTCCGTGAAGAAGCGCAGCGCGGTTGAACACCTCGCCTGGCGCATGAAGCGGACCGGGGCCCGTGAAATCAAACGAGGTCCAGCCCCCTCCCTTTGACGGCGCGATCATTCTGTCGACGGACACGCGCACCCCGAACAACGAAGCGATGTCGGAAGCCGTGCAGCCCCATGCCACTATTTTTCCGCCGCCGGCCGTGAACTTTTTCAGCGTCGCGGCGCGCGCCGGATTCGGAACGGTGAACATCACCAGATGAAGCACCTTGTGTCCGGAATTCAGTTTGACGGAAAGTTCCGACGCCGGAACGAAATCGCAGCTCTGTCCGCTGCGGGCGAGAAGACGCCCGATGTTTTTCGCGCGCGACTTCGAAAGCTTGGCGACGGAATCCGCGGCCGTGTCATCCCACGTCACGCACACTTCGCACGGCGCGGCCGCCGGTTGCGGAGACGCCGTGGCGCGGTCCGCACAGAGACACGCGCACGCAAGAAAAACAAACAGCGCTTTGAAACCCGTCACTCCTTGAATTCAACGTTCAATTCTTCTTCGAGACGGGTATCGCGCTTGGCTCCGCGCGCGAGGGCGATTTCATAGTACTTCGCGGCGGCGGCGCGGTTCTTCGACGGGTCGCTCATGAACATGACGTACGCCATGTCTATGTAAGCGTCCGCCCAATCCGGATGTTCGCGCAAAAGCATGTCGAGCTGAAGCGTCGCTTCCGGAAGTTTGTCGAGAGCGATTGAAACGGCGGCGCGCATCGAGCGGACTTCAGGGCGCGACATCCACGATTCCGGCAGCACGGAAAGTTCGCGTTCCGCACGTTTGTAATTGCTGCATTCCATCAAAGCGCGGACGAAATAAAAACGCATTTCAGGAGTCTCTTCGACGGAAAGCACGTCCTCGAGAAGCACGACGGCTTCCGCGGCCTGCCCGGCCTGGATCATTCCGGCGAACATCAATTCGCGCATGCGGGTTTCCTTGGGCAGTTTGGAAACGACTTCGTTCTTGGCGGCTTCGGCGGCCGCTTTGGCGGCGGCTTCCGCGGCGGAACCCGCAGCGTCGGCGACGGGCGCCGTTCCGGCGGCCGGAACCGGAGCCGCGGACCCGTCC
>JAZUJQ010000192.1:0-2895 GCA_045642845.1 Kiritimatiellia bacterium | reverse complement strand
CGAGGTACTGCGGGATCGCGGCGGCGAACGCATCGAGCTGCGCGGACGAGACGCCGGTCTTCCCAGAGATGTCGGGAGAGCCGCCCGTCGCGTCGACGACGGCCGTGATGTAATCGGCGAGCGCGGCGTCATCCGCGGCGTCGGCCGTGAGGATGCCGTCGCCGTTGAGGGGTTTGGAGCGCAGCTGCGACATCTGTTCGCGGACGTCGGCGAGGCAGATTCTGCCGTCGGTGCGCTTGACCTGTTCGTTCACGTAAGCCGCGGTGACGAGCATCGCCTTGCCGGCGGCGTTTTCGCCGTTGACGGACGAAAGCGCGATCTCGTCGGACTCCGAACCCACGCCCGAGCAGTCGGAGAGCACGTCGAAGAGCCACTTGATCGAAGCGCGCACTTCGTCGGTGCGGATGCGGCCGTTGCCGTCGGTGTCGATGAATTTGAGAAAAGCCGGATCCTCGCGGAACGCCGTCGTCGGCGCCGGGGTCACGGTCCAGAACGCGTCGTCGAGCGCCAGCAGACCCTTGACGTCCTCCGGCGTTTCAAGCGCGATGTGATACGCGGTGCCGTACTTGTTGAACTTCACTGTGTTTTTCATGGTTTCAGGAATGCGGTAGTTTTTTCAAAAATCCCAGAACGACGGAAGCGAGGCGATGCGCGTTGGCGTTGGCGCAGGCCACGACCTCTTCGCCGTCGAGCCGTCCGGACGAAACGCCGGCGGCGGAATTCGACACGAACGAAACGGCGGCGACGCGCACGCCCATGGCGTTGGC
Source organism: Kiritimatiellia bacterium (assembly GCA_045642845.1). Taxonomy (GTDB): domain Bacteria; phylum Verrucomicrobiota; class Kiritimatiellia; order RFP12; family UBA3636; genus JAZUJQ01. The sequence goes on along the minus strand of JAZUJQ010000192.1, from coordinate 2,128 downwards.
GACGATAGCCTCGGGCACGGTGGACATGCCCACGAGATCGGCTCCCATCGCGGCGTAGGCGCGCACTTCCGCGGGCGTCTCGTAAAGCGGCCCGGACGTGAACGCGTAAACGCCTTCGCGCAGCGCGAGTTTCATGCCGCGCAGGGTTTCGAGCAGCACGCCGCGCAGTTCGCGGTCGTAGACTTCGCTCTGGTCGGGGAAGCGCGGGCCGAAGAACGGATCGTGGCCGCCACGCAGCGGCGAAAGCGGCGAAAGACGCAGATGGTCGGAAATGATGATGACGTCGCCGGGATCGTATTCGTTGCGGATGCCGCCGGCCGCGTTCGTGAGCAGCAGCACCGGCGCGCCGAGCATTTTGCAGAGCACCGCGGGCATCACGACCGGTTCCCAATCGCAACCCTCGTACCAGTGGCGGCGCCCGCAGAACCCCGCCACGCGGCCGCCGTCCGGCGTTTCAGCGAGCGTTATGCGGCCGCTGTGCCCGATCACCGTCGCGCCTCCGACGCCGGGAAGATCGGCGTAGTCGACCGACGCGATTTCGCGGAGGGACTCGGTCGCTTTGTTCCAGCCCGAGCCGAGCACGAGCGTCGCCACGGGCGCTTTTTCGTGAAACGCCGCCGGCAGCGCGGCGAAAACTTTTTCGAAAAACGCTTTGTCCATCGGTCACTCCTTGTACGATTCGAGGATTTTCCCGATGATGTTCGTCGTGGACAGCCCCGGGACCATGTCGGCCAGCACGACCTTGCCGCCGTTGGCGATCACGATGTCACCGCCGCTCACGTAGTGCGCCCAGTCCTTGCCCTTCACGATCACGTCGGGAAGGATTCTGCCGACGAGTTCCTTCGGTTCGTCTTCGTCGAACATCACGACGTAATCGACGAAGCGCAGGCAGGCGAGCAGTTTCGCGCGGTTGCTTTCGTCGACGATCGGACGCTTCGGGCCCTTGTTGCGGCGCACGGAGGCGTCCGAATTGAGCCCGATGCAAAGCGCGTCGCCCTGCGCCCGGGCGAACTGCAGGTACGTCACGTGCCCGGCGTGGAGAATGTCGAAACACCCGTTCGTGAAAACGAGTCTGCGCCCGGCTTCGTGCATGCGGTCGCGCTCTTCGCGCATCCGCTCCGCTGTGAGGATTTTGCCTTCGAATTCCATGCCGGTCAGAACGCTTTTACCGCGGCCGCGAGCGCGGCCCCGAACTCCGAGCACTTCACTTCCCGGGCGCCGTCCATCTGGCGCGCGAAATCGTAGGTGACGACGCCGGACGAAATCACCTCGTCCATCGCCTTCTCGACGAGATCCGCCGCTTCGCTCCAGCCCATGAAGCGCAGCATCATGGCGCCGGAAAGGATGAGGGAGCCGGGGTTGACTTTGTCGAGATTCGCGTATTTCGGCGCGGTGCCGTGCGTGGCTTCGAAAATCGCCGCGCCGGTGTCGTAGTTGATGTTCGCCCCCGGCGCGATGCCGATGCCGCCGACCGTCGCGGCGAGGGCGTCGGAAACGTAATCGCCGTTGAGGTTGAGCGTCGCGATGACGTCGTACTCCGCGGGACGCGTGAGAATCTGCTGCAGAAACGCGTCGCAGATGCAGTCCTTCACCGTGATCACGCGGCCGGTTTTCGGATTTTTGAACGACAGCCAGGGACCGCCGTCGACCGGCTCGGCGCCGAATTCGCGCGCGGCCAGCGCGTAGCCCCAGTCGCGGAAGCCGCCTTCCGTGAACTTCTGGATGTTGCCTTTGTGCACGAGCGTGACGCTGCGGCGGTCGTTGTCCACCGCGTAGCGGAGCGCGGCGCGCACGAGGCGTTCGGTGCCTTCGATCGACACCGGCTTGATGCCGATGGACGAAGTTTCCGGAAAACGTATTTTCTTCACGCCCATCTCGCCGCGCAGGAACGAAACGACCTTCGCGGCTTCGGCCGTGCCGGTCTTCCATTCGATGCCGGCGTAGATGTCCTCCGTGTTTTCGCGGAAAACGACCATGTCCGTGAGTTCCGGCCGCTTGACCGGCGAAGGCACCCCGCGGAAATAGCGCACCGGGCGCAGGCAGACGTAAAGGTCGAGCTCCTGGCGCAGCGCCACGTTGAGCGACCGGATGCCGCCGCCGACCGGCGTGGTGAGCGGACCTTTGATGC
>JAZUJQ010000191.1:0-1795 GCA_045642845.1 Kiritimatiellia bacterium | reverse complement strand
CGGACGACGACCTTCCGCCGGACGACCGCGCCTCGACCGTGGTGCACGTGATCGACGCGCTCCACGTTTGGATTGTCGAGGGCAATCCCGCGGCGAACCGGTTCGACCGCGCCGCGTCGTACCTTTCCGTCGCGCTCAAGCCGATGTCAGCCGAAGAAGAGGCCGCGGAAGCCGCGAACCCGGCCGGCGGCTCCGCCGGATCAGGCGCTCCGAAGCGTTCCGACTTTCTCGTGGAACCGCGCGTCATCACGCCGGCGCTGCTTGAATACGCCGGAAATTTCGACACCGATCTGGCGGTCGTCGTCCTCGCGGACGTGCCGCGTCTGCCCGCCTCGGCGGCGAAAAATCTGGCCGACTTCGTTTTCCGCGGCGGAGGACTGCTCGTTTCGGCCGGCGCGAAGGCGCAGCCCGGGTTCTACAACGGGTGGAAACGCGGCGAAGAGCCGCTTCTCCCCTTCCCGCTTGAAAAACTCGAATTCGCCGAAGACCCCGCCACGGCCCCGCTTTACGCACCGGATTCGTTCACGGGCGACGCGCTCGCCGCGCTCTGTTCCGGCGGCGACCTCGCCACGGTGCGCGCGGCCGGGCGCTGGCTCATGGACGAGGCTCCGGCCGACGAAGGCTTCCGCGCCGGCCCCGTCGACGGCTGTTTCGACGACGGCCGCGCGGCGTTCGCGTCGCGTCAGTTCGGGCGCGGCCGCGTGATCGTTTCGGCGCTCCCCCTCGACGCTTCGCTTTCGCAGCTTCCGGCGCGCACGTCGTTCGTCCCGCTCGTGCACGAACTGATCTGCCACCTCGCGGACGCCACGGTTTCGCACCTCAACATCCCGCCGTCCGAAGGCGCCGTGCTCACGCTCTCCTCGGGCGGCCGCGTGGAACCCGGCTCGATCGCGGGGCTGGACGCGCTCTACTGGCCGAACCCCGAATATTCCGGAAATCCGTGCGCGAAGGGCACGGTCGCGAACATCGACTTCGACTGGCGCGACGGTCCGCCTGCGGAAGGAGTTCCCGCGGACAGATTCTCGTGCCGTTTCACCGGCATGCTCACCGCGCGCGAAACCGGCAGATACATGCTGCAGCTGGACAGCGACGACGGCGGCGCGATCTACATCGACGGCAAACGATGGGACGGCGGCTGGCTCCATCTGGCGGCCGGCGCGCCGCACTCGCTGCGCGTGGACTGCTTCGAAAACTACGGACTCGCCCGGGCGCATTTCAACTGGCACCCGGAAAACGGATCGTGGACGCCCGTTCCCGCCGACTGCCTGTTCCGCTATTCGTCCGAAGAAGGGGACTCCGCCGCCTCCGGACCGAAAACCGCCATCGAAATAGAAGACCCGAACGGCGTCCGGTTCGGCGCGTTCGTCGCCCGCTCGGCGCACGGTCAGACGGTGCGCATTTCGCGTCCGCTGACGCCCGGCCTCTACCGGATCCATCTTCCCGAAAAGGGCGCGGACGCGCTCGCTTCGCTCGGCGGCGAAACGCGCGTCGTGCCGTTCAGCGTGCAGGACCGCGCGATAGAGGGCGACATGACCAGGCTCGACGGCGAAGCGCTCGAATCCGTGCGCCGCGCGATTCCTCTCGCCGTGGCGACGAAAGCGGACGACGTGATCGCGGCCGTCGCAGGGCGCACGTTCGGCGTCGAAATCTGGCGTCCCCTCGCGCTCTGGGCGCTCGTGTTCCTCGTCGCCGAAATCCTGCTCACGCGCTGGATCGCCATCGGCCGCCGCACCGGCGAACGCCAGGAGATTTCCTTCAGCGCCGACCCGGCCGCGCGGAACGCCGACGGCGACGA
>JAZUJQ010000190.1:0-4268 GCA_045642845.1 Kiritimatiellia bacterium | reverse complement strand
GGCATCGGCCCCGGCCGGCGCCGCGGGCGCATCGTCCGCAACGGCTTCCGCCGCGACCTCCGTTTCGTCCGGCGCGGCGGCGTCGGCGGCTTCAGGAGAACTTTCGAGCATCGCGATGCGCACGCGCGCGACCAACGCAAGCAGCGCAAGCACGGCGAAAAACGACAGAATCCGCAGTAAACCGTTCACCTTGCGGCCGCGTTTCGCCTCCTTCCGGGAGGATGCCGACGACTCGTCGCCGTTCGCATCCGCCGGCTTCGCCGCACCGGAAACGATCGGACGCTTCACGCCAGAAACCACGGTCTTCTTCGGAAGATTCAGGCCGGACGCGGTGCGTGCGCGCGGGACGTTCACGATGTTCGCCACCGTGCTGTTGACCGGAGTCCAGACCGCGCCGCCCGCGACCACGATGTCGCGCCCGGCCAAAACGCGCTGGATGTCTTCCGCGACGTCGAGCCAGTACGGCTGGCGGTGCTCCGGATTCTTCTCCATCATGCGCTGCACGAGGCGCGAATAAGCGACAGGAATCGACTGATTCAGGTCCGTCGGCGCGGTCACGGAGCCGGTCTTCTGAAGCTCGAGCACCTCCATGGGGCTCGACGCCGAACCGAACGGCGCTTCGCCGGTGAGCAAATGGTAGAGCAGCGCGCCGAGTCCGTAGATGTCCGCGCGGTAATCGAGATTCACGCGGCATTCGATCTGTTCGGGAGCCATGTAGCACGGCGTGCCGACGAGCATGCCGTCGTCATGCTGCGCGGAATTGAGCCCCGGACCGGCGAACGTGCCGGCCAGAAAGTTCACGATCGTGACGGAATCGGCGGCGCCGAGAATGATGTTGCGCGGCTTGATGTTGCGGTGCACGAACCCGAACTGCTTCCACGCGACGTCGAGCGCCGTCGCGATCTGCAGCACGATCTTCGCCGCGCGTTCGGGCGCAAGCGGGCTTCCGGGATTCACGATGTCGGAAAGCCTGACGCCTTCGACCTTCTCCATCACGATGTACGGAACGCCGTCGTCCGTGCGGGAGATGTCGATCACCGGAATGAAACAGTGGTTGCGGATGCGCGCGAACGTTCTGCCGAGTTCTTCGAAACGCCCGATTTTCGAGGCGTCGCCCTGAAACTCCGAAGTTATCGCGGCGATTTCGACCGGACGGTCGAGCGATTCCTGAATCGCCTCCCACTGGTCGGCGAATGGACCGCCTCCGGCGTTGCAGGTGATGCGGTAACCCGGAATGTAGGGAGTCGCGCTGGGTATGTCGGACATATCGGAAGAGGAATGCGGCGGATCAATCGAACGTCGAAAACGCGTAAACCGTCGTCGACTCGTAGACTTCCCCGGGGTTCAGACGGATCGAACGGAAACCGGGACGGTTCGGCGAATCCGGCGCGTGCTGCGATTCGAAGCAGATGCCCCAGTGCGAACCGTAGGTTCTGCCGTTCTTGCCGACCGGTTCCGACGGCAGCATGTTCGCCGTGTAGATCTGTACTCCGGGTTCGGTCGTCCACACCTCCATGCGGCGTCCGCTCGCCTGGTCTTCGAGCTCGGCCGCGAGTTCCAGCCCGCCGCCGACGCGGTCGAGGACGAAGTTGTGGTCATACCCGCCGGGTCCTGCCATGACCGGATCCTTCGGCGCCGCCGCGAACCGCTCGCCGAGCATCGCGCCTTCGCGCAGATCCATGCCCGTGCCTTTGACCGGACGCTCGCGCCCCGTCGGGATGAGGCCCGCGTCCACTTCCGTGAAACGCGAGGCGTGGACGCGGCAGAAGTGCCCGCCGACGTCGCGCTTGCAGCCGGTGAGGTTGAAATACGCGTGCTGCGTGAGATTCACGACCGTCGGCTTGTCCGTGACCGCCCAGTACTGGATGCGCCACGCGTTGTCTTCCATCAGCGTGTAGACCACGCGCACGGAAAGATTGCCCGGAAAACCTTCCTCTCCGTCCGGCGAGAAGGTCGTGAGTTCGAGAGCGGGACCGTCCGCGCCGGCGAACTCGCGGCAGGACCAGATTTTCTGGTCGAAACCCTTCACGCCGCCGTGCAGCGTGCATTTGAACGGCGCTTTGCCGGAATTTTTGGCGAGCTTGAAAAAGTCGCCGTCCAAAGGAAAGCCGCCGCCGGAAATGCGGTTGCCGACGCGCCCGATGAGCGCGTTCATGTAGCCGTACTGCTCCGGCTTGGGATAGCCCAGCAGAATGTCTTCGAAACGGCCGTTGCGATCGGGCGCGGAAAGCGAAAGGGCGAGGCCGCCGAGTTCGCTGACGCAGAGCGTCATTCCCGCTTTGTTGCGGAGAACGTGTTTTCCAATTTTCATAGCGGGTTTCATGATACGAAAAAAGATGATTTTAAACAAGGTTCAAAACAAGACGATCACGTCAAAAATGTCACCGGCCGAACGCCGTGCAACCGGCCGCCCCGCAGAATGGGCCGCGCTCCGCGCCACCGATTCGGCCCGCACGGAAATTTATTGGCTGGAACGGCCGGGACGCGGTCGCAGAGGTCTCAGCCGTCGCAGATGTCCCGGCAATCGGAAAACGGTTGAAAACATCGCTTGCAATGAAGCGCGCACGGCGAGACAATGGAAGCACCGAAGGCCCGCCGGAGGTCGCATGACACCGGACCGGAAAACTTCGCCGCCATCCCATTCCGGCGTCCACTTGGATCCACGCCCTGCGATTCAGCCGAAAACCGTCGTTTCAGAATCATGAATACATCCTGGCCCGCGTTGCGGACGTATGAAAAAGAATTCCTGCGCCGCGTGAAAATGCCGATCGGAGGCGTCGGCACCGGCACCGTTTCGCTCGCCGGAAACGGCGAACTGGTGGATTGGGAGCTTTACGGAACACCCGCCAAAGGATACACGCCGCACGTGCACCGGATGTCCACCGGAAGCGGGTTCTGGATCCGCACCGAAACCGGCTCCGGGCGCGTAGACGCACGCATGCTCGCCGGCCCGATCGACACCATCCACTATGAAAGCCCGGAAGGCGCACGCGTGCCCAACCACGGGTTTCCCAGGTTCGGCGAATGCCGTTTTTCGGCGGCTTATCCGCTCGCGCGGGTCGAACTGTCCGATCCGTCGATGCCGGTCAAGGCCGCGCTGGAGGCGATGAATCCCCTCGTGCCGCGCGATCTGCCCGCAAGTTCGATTCCGGCCGCGCTTTACCGCTGGCGCATCGAAAACGTCTCGGACGCGCCTCTGCGCGTCTCGATCTACGGGCTGCTCGCCGACCCCGTCGGAGGCGAAGCGCAGAAACGCGCCGTGGACGGCGCCGCGCTGCGCGGCGTCGAAATGCGCAGCGCCGACGGCTCCGCATGCAACAGGACGCACGGCGAGGTCGCGCTCACCGTGCCCGTATCCGCAGGATGCGTCAGCACCGCCGTCTCGCTCGCCGATCTCGGCTGGATGGTGCGCATGGACCGCGTGTGGAAAAACTTCCTCGCGACGGGCCGTGCGGAGGACTGCGCCGATCCGACGGCCGACTCCGAACTGGCCGCGGTCGCGGTCGCGGTCGAATTCACGCTCGGGCCGGGCGAATCCCGCGCCGTGCCGTTCATCCTCTCCTGGCGCTTCCCCCGACGCTGCGCGTGGAACACGCCCGAATACGAGGCTTCGCTTTCCGGCGACGGTTCGTTCGACGCCCGGTTCGACGTGGGCAACCACTACGCCACGGTCCGCGCGTCCGCGGTCGCGGCGGCGGAGGAACTGTTCGCGCGCCTCGATGAACTCGAACGCCGCACGCTGGATTTCGTCAACGGCGTTCTGTCGTCCGACGCGCCGGACGTCGTCAAGGAAGCCGCGCTTTTCAATCTCTCGACGCTGCGCACGGAAACGTGCTTCCGGACGGCGGACGGTCATTTCTACGGTTGGGAAGGCGTGTTCGACACATTCGGCAGCTGCTACGGGAACTGCTCCCACGTGTGGGGATACGAACACGCGCTCGTCGATCTGTGGCCGGAACTCGCGAAGGACATGACGGAATCGCAGTTCGGTCCGCAAATGGATCCGGCGACCGGACACATCGCTTTCCGCGTGGGTCTCCCGCTCGCGGAAAACGCGCGCTCGTCGATCGCCGCGGCCGACGGTCAGATGCAGTGCGTCATCAAGGCGTACGAAAACTGGCGCAGGAGCGGCGACGACGCCTGGATCGCGGCCCTGTATCCGCGCATCCGCAAAGCCGTGGAATTCTGCTGGACCGAGGGCGGCTGGGACGCCGACAGGGACGGCGTCATGGAGGGTTGCCAGCACAACACGATGGACGTGGATTACT
>JAZUJQ010000189.1:0-6894 GCA_045642845.1 Kiritimatiellia bacterium | reverse complement strand
CGCGATGCTCGTGGGCGACGCCGGCTACGGCCTGCTGCTTCTGGCGATCTGGTTCGCGCTGCGCCGCAAATTCCGCGGCGCGCTCGCGCGCAAGGCGGAGGAGAAAAACAGCGGCGCTCCGGACATGCTGCGCTCGTCGCTCGTCATGCTTCTGGTGTTTTCGTGCGCGACCGTGTTCTGGGGCGTGGCGACGGCGACGTGGTTCGGCATGCCGCACGAGTGGCTTCCGGCGTGGATGATCCCCCCGACTTCTGACTGGCTCAGCGATCAGAACAACATCATGCGTCTGTGCTTCACGATCGGTCTGGTGCATCTGGCCACGGCGCGGCTGTGGAACGCGGCGCAGCTGTTCCCGGATTCGCGCGCGCTGTCGCACGTCGGCTGGGCGGCGGTGCTGTTCGGAATGTACAAACTCGTCTGTTCGATCGCCGTGGCGGGGTGTTCGTTTCCGGGTTACGCCGGCTGGTCTCTCGGCGTCGGCGTGGCGCTCGTGATGCTGTTCTCGTTCAAACGCAGCGAGCTCAAGGCGAACGCGGTTTCGCTGGCGATGACGCCGCTCAACGTCATTTCGTCGATGGGCGACATCATTTCGTACATCCGCCTGTTCGCGGTGGGACTCGCCGCCGTGAAAATCGCCGAAACGTTCAACACGATGGCGGTCGGCCTCGGAATGCCGCTTGCGATTAAAATTCCGGTGATGATAATCATCCTCCTGTTCGGACACGTGCTGAATCTGGTGATGGGCGCGCTGTCGATTCTCGTTCACGCGGTCCGTCTCAACACGCTGGAATTTTCCTCGGCCAAGGGCGTTTCCTGGTCGGGGCGTCCGTACACCCCTTTCAACGCAACATCAACATCAAAGGACATACAATGATAAGCGAATCAGCTCTCTGCATCACCGGCGCGATGGTCGCCGTGAGTCTCTCCGCCGTCGGTTCGGCGATCGGCATCGGCAAGGCCGCGTGCTCGGCGATCGGCGCATGGAAGAAATGCTACGCGCAGAACAAGCCCGCTCCTTACATCCTCTTTTCGTACGTCGGCGCTCCGCTCACGCAGACCCTCTACGGAATGGTCGTCATGTTCATGATGTTCGGTCTTTCCGGAGTCAGCGAAGAAACCGGTGCGGCCAACTGCATCGACGGCGCGGGTCTTTCCTGCCTCATCCTCGGCCTCTTCGCGGGACTCGGCATCGGCGCTTCCGCCGTGCTGCAGGGCGCCGCCGCCGCCGGAGCCGCCGACGCGCAGGCGGAGACGGGCAAGGGCCTCGCGAACAACATGGGCGTGATCGGCGTCGTGGAAACGGTGGCGATTTTCGTCATGGTTTTCGCCATCCTCGCATGTCTGAAACTGCATGCGTGAAAAATTTTCACACTGAAGAACAAAAACAATGAAGCATACTGTTTCCAAAATTTCCGGTACGCGGGTCAAAGTGGCCCTCACCGTCGAATCCTCCGAATTCGCGGAGGCCCGCAAGAACGCCGTCAAGTACGTCTGCTCGAAAGCTTCGCTGCCCGGGTTCCGTCCGGGTAAAATCCCCGCCGCGATGGCCGAGAAAAAGTTCGCGGGCGACATCGAATACCGCGCCGTGTCCTCCGCCGTCGATTCGACGATCCGCAAGGTCGCCGAGGCGGAGAAATTCCGCATCGCCGACGTCGTTGAATTCGGCGAACGCGTTCCCGAAGCCGACGGCGGTTTTTCCATCGACGTCACCGCCGATCTGGAGCCCGAAGTGAAGGCTCCGGACTGGACGAAACTCGAGGTCGACGACGTCGTTACCTCCGTCACCGACGATCAGGTCGACGCCAAGGTCGAAGAACTCCGCCGCGCGCTCGGAAAATTCGAGGACTTCCCCGAAGGCCACGCCGCCGCCAAGGATGATTCCGTGATCTTCGATTACACCGGCACCGTCGACGGCAAGCCTCTCTCCGAGGTCGTGGCCGACGCCGGCGTCTACGCCGAAAAGAAGGGCTCCTGGTGCTCCGTCGACGGCGACTACTTCCTCATCCCCGGCATGCCCAAGGCGCTCGTCGGCGTCAAGATCGGCGATTCCGGCACGTTCGAGGCCGAGTTCCCCGCGGACTTCTACAAGGAGTCCCTGCGCGGCATGAAGGTTTCGTACGCGTGGACCGTCACGGGCGGCCGCTGCATGGTCGCGCCCGAGCTCACGCCCGAGCTGCTTGCGCCGTACAAGATCGCGTCGGTCGAGGAACTCCGTTCCAACATCCGCCGCAATCTCGAAGCCCAGGCGAAACAGGCCGACAACAACCGTCACGTCAGCCAGATTTTCGACGCGCTCGTCTCCTCCGCCGATTTCGACGTTCCGCAGAAGCGTCTCGAGGAAGAGACGGAACGCAATCTCGACCGTCTGCTCCAGGCCAACATGGACCGCGGCGTGTCCAAGGAGAATCTCTCCGAGGAGCGCGACAAGCTCACGGCCGGCGCCCGCGATTCCGCGCTCCGCCGCATGCGTCTCGCCTACGTCCTCGGAAAGCTCGTCGAAGAAATCAAGCCCGAAGTTTCCGACGAACGGCTCCACGGCGCGATGGAGGAGATTTTCAGCAACGACAAGGCCTCCCAGGCCGACCGCAGGAAGCTGGAGAAGAATCCCCGTTTCATCATGCATGCGATGGATCTGGCCGCCCGTTCGGCGGTCGTCGACAAGCTTCTCGAAACAGCCAAACCCGTCGCTGATTTCAAGAAAAAATAAAAAACGCCGGCGGTCCGGCCCGCCGCGCCTGCATTTCACGAAAATGGCGAAATCACAGTATTACGTTCCGATAGTCGTCGAACAGACCGGGCACGGCGAACGTTCGTTCGACATTTATTCCCGTCTGCTCAAGGACCGCATCATTTTCATCGGCGAGCCGATCGAGGATTCGATGGCCACGTCCATCATCGCGCAGCTGCTGTTTCTGCAGAGCGAGGATCCCGGAAAGGACATCTCGCTCTACATCAATTCGCCGGGAGGCGTAGTCACGGCCGGTCTGGCGATTCTCGACACGATGCGCCTCGTCAAGTGCGATGTGGCGACGTATTGCGTCGGCCAGGCCTGCTCGATGGGCGCGGTGCTTCTCGCCGCCGGAACGAAGGGCAGGCGTTTCGCTCTTCCCAACGCCCGCGTGATGATCCACCAGCCCAGCGGAGGCGCCGAAGGCAAGGCGTCCGACATTCTCATTTCCGCCGAGGAAATCCGTAAATGCCGCGCCACGCTCAACGGCATTCTCGCCGATGCGACCGGCAAGCCGCTCGAGCAGGTCGAGAAGGACACGGACCGCGACTTTTTCATGTCCGCGGAAGAAGCCGTCGCGTACGGTCTCGTGGACAAGGTTCTGCTGCCCGCCAAGTGATTTTCCGACATGGCGAAGAAATCCGAACCGGTCCGTCATTGCGAAATCTGCGGGCGCACCGCCGCTGACGGCGTGCGCATCGTGCGCTATCAGGAGTCGGACGTCTGCGCCGATTGCCTGCATCAGCAGTACGAAATGTGCGCCGTCACCGCGGAGATGATCAACAAGTTCGAGCGCGAGAACGATCTCGTGCCGGACATTCCTCCGCAGGACGTGAACGGCGACGCCGTCCCGGCCGGGCGCGCCGGCCGTTCCGCCTCCAAAAAGAAGACCGCCGGGGAATCCGAAACGCGCGCCGTGCCCTCGCCGCGCGAAATAAAAGCGTATCTCGACGATTACGTGATCGGCCAGGATGCCACCAAGCGCACCCTCGCCGTCGCCATGCACAATCACTACAAGCGTCTCTTCGATCCGAAAGCCGCAGCCGCCGTCGAATCCCGCTTTCCGGGCGTTGAAATCGAAAAGTCCAACGTTCTGATCGTCGGTCCCACCGGCACGGGCAAAACGCTCATGGCGAGCACTCTCGCCAAGATGCTCGACGTTCCGTTCGCGATCGCCGACGCCACGACAATCACCGAGGCCGGTTACGTCGGCGAAGACGTCGAAAACATACTGCTCAAACTTCTCCGCGCCGCCGACATGGACGTGAAGAAGGCCGAAAAGGGCATCGTTTTCATCGACGAAATCGACAAAATCGCCCGCAAGACCGGCAATGTGTCGATTACGCGCGACGTGTCCGGCGAAGCCGTCCAGCAGGCGCTTCTCAAAATCATCGAAGGCACGGTTTCCAACGTTCCTCCGGCCGGAGGCCGCAAGCATCCCGATCAGAATTACATCCGCGTCGACACCAGCGGAATCCTTTTCATCTGCGGCGGTGCGTTCGTCGGTCTCGACAAAATAATCGAGCGGCGTTTGAGGAAGGACAGTTTCGGTTTCGTTTCGGCCGCCAAAAAGACCGATGATTCCGTGAAAACCGCCAGGATTCCCGAACCCGAGGATTTCATCCAGTTCGGGCTCATCCCCGAATACATAGGCCGTTTGCCCGTGGACACGGCGCACGACGACCTGAGCGAGGACGATCTCGTGCGCATTCTCACCGAGCCGCGCAATTCGGTGGTGAAGCAGTTCCGCAAGATTTTCGCGATGGACGGCGTGGATCTCGAGTTCGAACCTTCGGCGCTCCGTGCGATCGCGCGAGAGGCGATCGCGCGCAAAACCGGCGCACGCGGTCTGCGCTCGATCATCGAGCGCATCACGAACGATCTCATGTTCGAGCACGGATGCGCCTCCGGCGACAAGCGGCTTTCCGCTTCCGTGAAAATAACGGAAGCCGATGTTCTCGCCTTGTGCGGGGATCCGGCCGCGGAAGGGAAGTGACGCGCCATGCGCAAAGCCGTTTTCAAAGTCGTTTCGAACCGCGCGCTGACGCGCGATGTGTTCGAAATGGTGCTTGAAGGCGACGTTTCCGGTTTTTCGGCGCCGGGTCAATTCGTAGAGATTTCGATTCCCGGACTTTTTCTGCGCCGTCCGATTTCCGTTTGCAACGCGACCGGTGACTCGCTCGTTCTGATCGTGCGCGCCGTCGGCGCCGGCACGGCCGCCATGCGGGCCGCCGCGCCCGGAACGGAGTTCGATCTGCTCGTGGATCTGGGAAACGGTTTCGACGTGTCCGCCGCTTCCGCCCGCGGCGCGGTGCTCGTCGGCGGCGGAATAGGCATCGCGCCCCTTTACGGACTTGCGGCGCGGATGCCCGCGCCTCCGCGCGTCGTGCTCGGATTCCGCAACGCCGCCGATTCGTTTTACATCGACGCTTTCCGCGCGCTCGGGTGCGAAACGTTCGTCGCCACCGAAGACGGGTCGCTCGGCGACGGGGGGGTCGTCACGGACGTGCTTTCGAGGCGCTGTCCGGACGCCGCCGCGATCTGCGCCTGCGGTCCGCTCGTCATGATGCGCGCCCTCTGCGCGCTGCCTCAGGTCGAATACGCGCAACTTTCTCTCGAAGCGCGCATGGGGTGCGGGTTCGGCGCGTGCGTCGGATGCACGGTGCAGACGACCGACGGACCGAAACGCGTGTGCGCTGACGGTCCCGTGTTTTTGAAGGAGACGCTGCAGTGGTAGATCTTTCGGTTTCGCTCTGCGGCGTGCCGCTGAAAAATCCGATCATCCCCGCGTCGGGGACGTTCGGGTTCGGACGCGAATTCGCCCCTCTTTTCGATTTGAACGTTCTCGGCGGAATTTCAACGAAGGGAACGACGGCGGAACCGCGCTTCGGAAATCCGCAGCCCCGCATCGCCGAAACGCCTTCGGGAATGCTCAATGCGGTCGGTTTGCAGAATCCGGGGGTCGACGCCGTCATCGCGGAAGAACTGCCGTTTCTTGCACGCGTGTTTTCAGGCGCCGTGCTGGCCAACGTCGGCGGTTTTTCGGTCGGTGAATTCGCCTCGAACGTGCGCAAGCTGGCGGCGGCGCCGAACGTTTCGATTCTCGAAGTGAACATTTCGTGTCCGAACCTGCATTGCGGAGGACGCAACTTCGCTTCGTCGCCGGAAAGCGCTGCGGAGGTCGTGACCGCAGTGCGGCGCGAAACCGACAAGCCGGTTTTCGTGAAACTTTCGCCGAACGTCACGGACATCGTTTCCGTCGCGCGTGCGTGCGCCGACGCCGGAGCCGACGGTTTCACTCTCATCAACACGCTGCTCGGCATGCGCATCGACCTGCGCACCCGCAGACCTCTGCTGGCGAACCGCACGGGCGGACTTTCCGGTCCCGCCGTTTTCCCGGTGGCGTTGCGGGTCGTGTACGATGTTTATTCCGCGCTGAAGCTTCCGATAATCGGCTGCGGCGGCGTGACGACGGCGGAGGACGCGTGCGAAATGATGATGGCCGGCGCCGCGGCCGTGGAAGTCGGAGCGGCCAATCTGGTCGATCCGTTCGCCTGCCCGGAAATCGTTTCAGCGTTGCCGGAAGTCTGCGCCCGATTGGGCGTGGGTTCGATATCTTCTCTTACCGGCGCCGCCCACCGGGCTTGAACGCCGGAACGCCGAGGTCGGCCGTCCGTGCCCCGATCTCTTCTGCGGACGATGAAAAAACGGGCGGCGCCGAATCGGCTCCGCCCGTTTTCTTTCTGAATCCTTGTCGGAAATTATTTCTTGAAGGATTCTTCCACGGCGACCGCCACGGCGACCGTCGCACCGACCATGGGGTTGTTGCCCATGCCGATGAGTCCCATCATTTCGACGTGCGCGGGCACCGAGGAGGAGCCGGCGAACTGCGCGTCGGAGTGCATGCGGCCCATGGTGTCGGTCATGCCGTAGGAGGACGGACCGGCGGCCATGTTGTCCGGGTGGAGCGTACGGCCGGTGCCGCCGCCGGAGGCGACGGAGAAGTACTTGCGGCCGTTCTCCCAGCACCACTTCTTGTAGGTGCCGGCGACCGGATGCTGGAAGCGGGTCGGGTTCGTGGAGTTGCCGGTGATGGACACGCCCACGTTCTCCTTCTGCATGATCGCGACGCCCTCGGGCACGTTGTCCGCGCCGTAGCACTTCAC
>JAZUJQ010000188.1:0-3538 GCA_045642845.1 Kiritimatiellia bacterium | reverse complement strand
AAAACCGTGTCGCCGACGCGCAGACCGGCCTTCGCGGCGTCCGAATCCGGCGCGACCGCGCCGATGACGGCGCCTTCGAATTCAAGCTGTTCCGGCACGACCGGCGGCAACGCCCACACGACGAACGCCAGCAGCACGGCCAGCACGATGTTGCCGAACGGCCCGGCCACGGCCACGATCAACCGTTTCCACCAGACCGCCGGCGGAAGGATCTCCGCGTCCTTTCCGCCCTGGATTTTCTCCATGCCGGCCGGATCGAGCTGCGGCAAAGAAACGTAACCGCCGAACGGCACCGCGCTCAAACGGTATTCGGTGCCGCCGCGCTTCTTTTTCCATACGGCCGGGCCGAAGCCGATCGAAAAAACGTCGGCGCGCAGTCCGAGCAGTTTCGCGGCGAGAAAATGTCCTCCCTCGTGCACCAGGACGGTGAGCGAGAAAAAAACGAAAACGCCGATCGCGGCGATGATCCAGCTGAGAACGGTAATCAAAATGTGCATCGCAACCCATTCTAGCACAAAACGGCTCCGCCGTTGCACCGGTGAAACAGGAGCGCGGAGGCGCCGGCGCAGGAACCGCCCGCGCCTCCGCGCCGTGCGTTCTCCGGCGTCAGGACCGGAAAATCATTTCAGACCGGAACTGCGGTCGGCGGGGATGCGGTACTTTTCAAGCACGCGGGCAGTCGCCTCGCGCGTTTTCTTCACGTCGAGGTAAAGCGGCGTGTCGTATTCCTCGTCGTCATCGCACATGAGGCGGACGAAATCGTCCTCCGTCGCCTCCACCAGTTCGATGAAATGCCTGAGATTGCGGACCTTCGCGCCGTTCACGGTGCGGATCAGCATCGGATAGCAGCCGAGATAGCCTTCCGTGGCGGAGTCCGCGAGAACGTACGAAAGCACGACAGGCTCGTCGTCCGGCGACTCTTTCTCCTTTAAAACGTCGTCGTGGAACCCGTGGTGCAGTTTCAGCATGAAATTGTACGACGCCGTCGTGAAGACGCACCCGCCGAACACGTAGTAGTCCGGAGTTTTGTCGTACATCCATCCGCACAGTTTGTAATCCGGCTTCGAAGCGGTCACCGAAACGTCCATTTCTTCGCCGTCCCGCAGGATCTTCACCTTGACCGCGTCGCCGATCTGACTGGTGTAGAACGGATACGTGAACAGGCGTTTCTCGTTGCCTTCGATGCGGATGTATCCGTTGTTCGCGACCTTGTAACCGCCGACCTCGAGCAGGATGTCGCCGCTGCGCAGCACGCCGTCCGGCTTGTCGTATTTGTCTTCCAGCACGAGCACGCCGGTCTGACCGTCCTTCATCTTGAGATAGCGGCGCGCGCCTTCGTTCTCCAGAGTCTGGACCTCGACGCGGAACTGCGGGAAACCGTCGATTGCGCCGTCCGACGAATCCTTGAAGAAGTGGCGGATCACGTCCGGCGGAATCATGTAATTGAGACTCTCGCCTCCGTCAAGCCCCTGGAACGCGATGCCGACGATCGAAATTTCATCGCCTTCCAGATCGAAAACCGGGCCGCCGCTGTTGCCGGGGTTGATGGCCGCGTCGACCTGCACGGCGAGCAGATTGCAGTGCGACTGCTCGTACGAGCACTCCTCGATCCGCGAAACGATGCCTTCGGTGAACGAGATGCTGTCGCCGCCGATCGGGTACCCGACGGCGAGCACGTGCTGCTGCAGCTGCGGCGTGTCGCCGAGCTTCATCGGCTTGATGTCCGACATGAAGGCCTCGTCCTCGACCTTCACGAGCGCCAGATCGCAATCGTTGTCGATGAATTCGACCTTGCCTTCGTAAATCGCGTCTTCGTCGTTTTTGCGGAGACGGATGTACGTGGCGTCGGCGACGCAGTGGGCGCACGTGAGGATGCGGCCCGCGCCTATGACGACGCCCGAGCCGGTGCACGACCCTGTCGTGCTGTTCCACGGTCTGATGAAGTCCGAAACGCGCGTCTGCACCTCGAGTTTGACGACGGCGTTGAACGGATTCGCCTGATCGTCCTGCGCGGAAGCGCCGGCGCAGCACAGCGCCACGGCGGCCAGAACCGCTCTCTGAATGGAGTGTTTTTTCATAACGGGATTTTGTGACTGGCCCGGGCCGGACGGCGACGCCGGGGAAAGGATGAAATCAAAGTTCCCTGCGCGCGGCGCCGTCGTCGCCGACCCATCCCGGATCGCGCGTCCAGATCGCCGTGCCGGCGCGGAGCGAACTCTTCACGTCGATTATGCGCTGATTGGAACTTCCGCGGAAAAGGAGCAGTCGGTCGCGTTTTCCGAGCACGAACGGTCCGTCGACGACGATGTCGATGTTCTGCAGAAAACGCAGAATCGCGGGGTCTTCTTTGGCCTTGGCCATGAGACCGTCCCAGGTGTAGCCCGTGTACGACGCCAGATCGTAGCTTCCGTGCAGCATTTCGGCCAGGTCGGCGAGCGCGTCGGCCTGGGCGAACGGCTCGCCGCCGGAAAACGTCACGCCGGTGTCGAGCCTGTTCGCGGTGATGCGTTCGTAAACGGTGTCGACCGCCACCCGCGTCCCTTTGCCGAACTCCCAGGTCTGGGGGTTGTGGCAACCGGGACAGTGGTGGGGGCATCCCTGCACGAAAAGAACGCAGCGCAGACCCGGACCGTCGGCGATGCCGTCCTCGTCGAAGCCGGCGATGTCAAGCGTCTTTGTGCTCACCGCCGCCTACTCCGTGCTTCACACGGTCGTGCTCTTCGCTGCGTTTGGCGTCGTTGAAACGGTCGAGCGTGCCGACCAGGTACCCCGTGATGCGGCGGATGCGCTCGAACTTTATGAGTTCGTCGGACTCGCGGCGACCGCACTTCGGGCACACGTCGCCTATCACGCCGTTGTAGCCGCACACCGGGTCGCGGTCGACCGGATGGTTCACCGAACCGTAGCCGATGCCCGCGTCGTGCATGGCGCGGATGACCGACTCGAAGGCCTTGGTGTTGCGCGCCATGTCGCCGTCGAGCTCGGCGTACGTGATGGGGCCGCCGTTGGTGAGCGCGTGGTACGGGGCTTCCTTACGGATCTTGTCGAGCGCCGAAATCTTGTAATAGACGGGCACGTGGAAGCTGTTGGTGTAGTACTCGCGGTCGTTGACGCCGGGAATGAGCCCGAAACGCTTCTTGTCCATGCGGATGAAGCGGCCGGACAGACCTTCGGCGGGCGTGGCGATGAGCGTGAAATTGAGCTTCATGCGCTGGGACATCTCGTCGCACTTGCGGCGCATGTGGCCGACGATTTCAAGGCCCTTGCGCTGCATTTCCTCGCTCTCGCCGTGGTGGTGTCCGTACAGCGCCACGAGGGTTTCGGCCAAGCCGATGAACCCGGTCGTGAGCGAACCGTGCTTGATGACTTCGCGCACTTCGTCGTTCCAGTGCAGCTTGTCGGAATCGAGCCACACGCCCTGCCCCATGAGGAACGGGAAGTTCTTCACGCGGCGGCGCGCCTGGATCTCCATGCGGTCGAGCAGCTGCTGGTGGACGAGCGCGATCTCCTTGTCGAGCAGGTCGTAGAAGTTGCTCTC
>JAZUJQ010000187.1:0-3433 GCA_045642845.1 Kiritimatiellia bacterium | reverse complement strand
CGAAAGCCGCCGATCTGCTCAAGATCGCCTCGTCCGCATACGGAAACGACGCGGGCGTGATGGTCGATCTCGGCACGGCGCAGCTTTACGCCCACCACAACCGCCGCGCCGAACGCGCGTTCGAAACCGCCGTGCGTCTGCAGGAGGGTTCGAACGATTCGTCAGCGCTCGAAGGCCGCGCCGAAACGCGCCGCCGCCGCGGAAATTACGAAGGCGCGTTCAAAGACTACGGCGCCGCGATGAACAAGGTCGGCCGCAAGGCGCACCTGCTCGCCGGCAAAGCCGCCTGCGAAATCGCCCGCGGAAATTACGGCTCGGCGAAAGCCCTGCTCGACGAAGCGCGCACGGTCGACCCCGGCGACACGACCGCGCTCTACAACTACGGCGTGCTCCACACCAAACCCGGCTACACCGACCAGACGATCGCGGCGCGCTCGTTCGCCGGATTCATCGGCAGAACCAGGCCGGACAGCTTCCCCGAGCAGCGCCGTCTGGCCGTCGCCTGGCTCGAAAAACTCAACCGTTCGCGCCCCGCCGAGCTGTACGAAAAAATCGACGAACTGATCATCGCCGGAAACGCGGCGCAGACTCCCGCGCTCAAGATCCAGAAGTATTCCGAGGCCTTCAAACTCGACATGTCGAATCCCGACGCGATGGCCCGCCTTATCAGAGCGCTCGCCGAGAGCGGCGACAAGGCGAGGAGCAACAGCGCGCTCGCGAGTTTCCGCGCGCTGTACCCGAACGACAAACGCTTCGACTGACATGGACGTCGCACTCGCATTCTCCGCCGCCGGCTGGGTCGACGCGATCGTCGCCGTCGCGCTCGCGCTCGCCGCGCTCGCCGGCGCCATCCGCGGCCTCGGCGGCGAACTCGGCCGCATCGCGGCGTGCATCGTCGGCATAACCGTCGGATACTTCGCCCACGCCCCGATCCGCCAGAACGTCTTCACCGGCTCCGCGGAAACGTACGCCGTCCTGGCCGTAGCGGCCACGGCCGTCGCCGCCGTTCTCGCCGGACTTCTCGCGAAGTGGCTTGTGAGCCGTTTTCTCCGAATCCTGATCGGACAGCCCGCAGACTCGATTCTCGGGGCGGTCCTGTGCTGCTTCTCCTCCGCCGTCGTGCTGCTCGCCGTTTTCGCCGTCGTGCGCATGATTCCGATCGGTTCCGTGCAGGAAACGGTGTTCGAAAAATCGATGAGCGGAAGATTCGCGTCGCCGATCGTGGAATCTTTCATCAACCGCGCGAAATGACATGAACGTGATTTGGTATTACGCGGTGGCCGGCAAGGTCTCCGGCCCCGTGGAATGGGCCGTTTTGCGCGACGCCGTCAAGTCCGGCGCCGTCGGTCAGGACGACCTCGTGTGGACTCCCGGATACGGTTCCGAATGGAAGAAGGCTTCCGTTCTCGGACTCGTCGCGCCGCCGCCGACGGAGGAAAATCCGTCCGCCGAAGCCGGCGCGGCCGACGTGAAATCAGGTCCGGACGCCGGAAACGCGGCCGGACCCGACGCCGGAACCGCTGCGGACGGAACGGACGAAGACGACGTCGAAAAATCCGTTTTCATGCCTGAAGACCAGGACTGTTCCGACATCGCGCCGAATCCGAACCCGTCGGTCGTGCATGCGTTTTTCGCCGGCTCGAACAGCGTCTGGTCGCTGCTGACGTCGCCGTTTTCGTTCAGACGCTGGCTGTCGTTTTCCATCGCCGTGCTGATGATCGCGTTCGGCGCGCTCTTCGGAACGTTCTCGTTCAGCGCCGTCGCGGACGTGTTCAACGGACCCGCGCACGGGAAAATCATCGAACGGCTGGAGCTGACGGACGTGGCGCGGTCAGACCTGTGGACGTTCCGCAAACGCTGGAACGCGGAACTCGCCGACATGGCGTCCCGCAAGACGCCGGACGACTCCGTGATGATGAAGATGGCGGACGATGCCGTCGCGTCCGTCCGCGACGTCTCGAAGCGCGTCGCCGCATGGTGGCGCGGCGGCGACCCATCCCTGCGCGGAGGCGTGATCGCCGGTGTCGCGCTCATGCTGCTTCTCTCGGCGTACATCCGTTCGTGGCTCATCGCCCGCGGCCGTATGCTCGCCATGGCCCACATATACCGGCGGGATGCGATTCTGCTGCTCTCATGGGACGCCACGCGTCGACCGTCCGCTGTCCTCGCAGGCGCGCTTTTCGTTCTCAACGCGTTGTTCTCCGCGGCCAACGCCGCGATTCTCCGACACGGGCTGAAAACCTTCGCTTTCGATGCGTCCGCGGACTCCGGGACGCTGCTCGGATTCGCGTTCGCGTTCGCGGCGGTCGCCGTCGTGCGCGCGGTCGCCGTCTCGTTCACGCTTGATTTCGTCTCGCCGCGCGTGCTGCTTGAAAAGACGGACTTCGGCACGGCCTGCGCACGCGCGTTGAAATCGCTCGGCGGCTGGTTCGTGCGATACATGCTGCTGCTGGAGGTCTACACGTTCGCGTGCGAACTGCTGCTCGCTCCCCTCGCCCGCTCGCTCGTGTTTTTCACGCTGGTTTCGATGCCGTTCGTGATGCTGCGCGTCATGTGGGCGCTCATGATCGTTTTCGAGATCGATCCGTCGCTCTGCAAACTGCTGCCGCCGTTGCCTGAGTGCTTCGCGAAACGCCGGAAAGACGGCGGCAAAAAGGAATGACCGGACTCGCCGGAAAACGGTTCGTCCGGGCGTGCCGCGCCGCATGTCTGTCGTTTTTCCTCGGCATGTTCGTCCTGTCCCCGGCCTGCACTTGCTTCGCCTGGCTCTGCGCACGCATCGGCAGGGCGTTCGGCGTCGAACCCGTCCGTCAAACGGTCGTCGAACGGCTGTTTGAAAACATCTCCTCCGGCAGATTCCTCGCGATCGCCGCGGTGTTCACGCTCGTGCCGCTCGCGGAGGAAATCATGTTCCGCTGGATCCCGCTCTTTTGCGTGACGGGTTTCACCGAAACGCTGCCGGAGAAAAAGTCCCGCGCGATCCACGTCGCGCTCGATGTCGTCACGTCCGCGCTGTTCGCTTTCGCGCACGGCGTGCCGACGCTCGTTCCGCCGATGTTTTTTCTGGGCCTCGCGTTCATGCGGATCCTGCGCCGCGGCGGGCTGCACTGCTCCGTGGCCGCCCACGCCGGCTGCAATTTCGCGACCGTCGTCGCCGCGGCTGTGCTTTCCCTCCGCGCCTGAACCGGCGGCGCGGTCAGGACCGCGCCACGGCGTGCGCCGCGAAAAACGACAGAATGCGCGCGGGGCCGCACGATTGCAACGGCCTCTGCCCGTTGCGGCCGAGCAGGCAGTCTTCGAACAAACCGAGCACGCGCGGCGGTCCGCCGGTCCCCAGCGCGACGGCGCACGCCAGATCGCCCGCGGCGGACAGCCACGGACCGTCCTCCCCTCCGCTTTCCCCGGAGCGCTTCTGGGCGATTTCGGTGACGAC
>JAZUJQ010000186.1:0-2613 GCA_045642845.1 Kiritimatiellia bacterium | reverse complement strand
GACATCGCCGTCGAATCGCTCTACGTCGGCGCGGCGTTCGCTTTGGCGGACTACCGCGGAGGCGTCGCGGTCTGCGACGGAAACGAAGTTCCATTCCCCGAGGAAGAACCGGCGGATCCCGGCTTCTTCCGCGGCAGGATTTCAAAACTCTCGCTGCGCGACGGTTCCGGCGCGGAACGGCTGTCCGTCGATTTCGGAGACCCTGCGTCCGTGCTGCTGCAGGACACCCGCCGGTGGAACGGCAACGAAGTCTCCCTGCGCATCGGCGTCGCCGCCGGCATGCTGTCCGCCGGCGAAACGCACGTCTGCGCGATCACGTTGCGCGGACCCGACGCCGCGAAACTCGTTCCGGCCGAAAAGGTCGTCATAACGCCCAGCGACGATTGGATCCCGGTCTCCGTCGAGCCGTCCGTCGAACCGGGCTCGGCGCTTGATTTCACGACGGTGGTCCCGCACGACGCGCCCGCCGGAAAACACGGATACGCGGTCGCAAAAGGACAGAATTTCGAGTTCGAGAAACTGCCCGGAACGCCGCAGCGCTTCTACGGCGTGAACCTCTGCTTCGGCGCGAATTTCGTCGACCGGGAATCCGCCGGACGCCTCGCCGCGAATCTCTCGCGAATCGGCTACAACGCGGTCCGGTTCCACCACCACGACAAAGGGCTCACCCAGGGCTCGCCCGACGGCACGACCCTCAACGAAAAACAGATCGACCTGTTCGACGGCCTCGCCGCGGCATGCATCAACGAGGGCATCTACCTTACGACCGATCTTTTCGTGTCGCGCGAAGTGCCGTACAGGGCGTGCGGGATGGACCGCGACGGCGTCGTCCCGATGTCCGAAATGAAAACGCTCGTCCAGTTCCACGAAGGCGCGTTCAGCAACTATCTGGCCTTCGCGCGCAATTTCCTGGGACACGTGAATCCGTACACCGGGCGTTCCTACGCCGAAGAGCCGGCCCTCGCGTTCATCGCGCTCGTGAACGAAGGCAATCTCGGCAACAACGGCACCGCCGTGTTCAAGGAGTTCCCCGAAATCTCCGCCGCCTGGAAACAGTGGCTCGCCGCGCGCAAAATCGCCGATCCCGGGACCTACGGCGACACACCGGAGGACATACCGGACAACCTCTGGGACGCATCCGCGCCCGGAGTCCCGGCGTTCATCGGGTTTCTGCGCGAAGCCGAGGAACGCTTCGCGGGACGCGTCACCGCGTTTCTGCGCGATGAAATGCACTGCCGCGCTCTCACGACCAACATGTCGAGCTGGTTTTTCCCGGTCGCCTACCAGTATCCGCGCGCGCTTTCATACGACTACGTGGACGACCATTTCTACGTGGACCACCCGCAGTTCCTGGAAAAATCCTGGACGCTTCCGTCGAGCTGCCCCAACGCCAACCCGATGCTCGGCGACGCAATGGGCGCGCAGTGGCTTGTCGTGCGCCGCATCCTCGACCGTCCGTTCACCGTGACCGAATACAACTACGCCGGTCCCGGACGCTTCCGCGGCGTCGGCGGAATCGCCACCGGAGCGGCGGCCGCGCTCCAGAACTGGGCGGGTCTCTGGCGCTTCGCGTGGAGCCACGATTCGCGCGGCGTCACGGATCCGGCGAACAAACCGATGTCTTATTTCGACATGTCCGGCGATCCGCTATCGCTAGCCGCGGAACGTGCGTCGATCTGCCTCTTTCTCCGCCGCGACATGCCGGAACTCGCGTGCACGTACGGCTTCACGCTCCCGGACGGCATTTCGATCGCCGACGCCGCGCGGCAGTGCCGCGTGCCGTGGACATGGGCGTCCTGGTACGCCAAGGTGGGCGGCGTCGTCCACCATGCCGGCAAAGACATCCACGGCGCCGCCATGGCCGCCGGCACCGTCGCCGAAGCGGCCAAGCGTCCCTCATCGGAGGTTCGCGCCCTCTTCGGCGACGCCCCGATGGGCGGCGGCGCGCTTTCCATCGACTCCGAAAGCGGCGCATTCCTCCTCAAGACCGACCGCACGTGCGGCGGTTTCGCGGAAAGCGGACGAATCGAAGCGGGCGCGCTCGCCCCGGACATCGGCGGCACGCCCGCGACGATCTGGGCGAGTTCCCTCGACGGCCTCCCGATCGTTTCCTCGAAACGCATCCTGGTCACGCATCTGACCGACGTGCAGGACACCGGCGTCACCTACGCCGCACCCGACCGCAAAGTCCTCCTCAAGTGGGGACGGGTTCCGCACCTCATGGCGCGCGGAACGGCGGAAGTTTCGCTCCGGCTCGAACCCGGCGAGTACACGGTGCATTCGCTCACGACCGGCGGCGCACGCCGCGGCGAAACGCCGTCGGTCTACGCGGACGGCGCGCTTTCGTTCACGGCCGACGTCGCCGCCGATCCGTCGAACGCGTCGTTCCTCTACGAAATCGTGAAAAAATAAAACCGGAACGCGCGCATTGCCGCGTCCGGCCGCGGCAATTGTTTTCCGGGGGGGTTTCTGCTATTGTTCGGGACATGGACATACAACACCCGGATTACGATTCGATCGTCGCCGGCGCGGAAGCCGCGGTGCGCTCGTTGCACGAAGCTCGCGGCGTTTTCGAATCCGCCGCCGCCGAGATGATCCGCGCCCTGCGCGCGG
>JAZUJQ010000185.1:0-8517 GCA_045642845.1 Kiritimatiellia bacterium | reverse complement strand
CGGTGACGATCAACGGCGGCACGGTGACGGCGGCCGGCGGTCATGCCGCCGCAGGCGTCGGCGGCGGGTCCGAAGGCGGATGCGGCGCGGTCACGTTCCACGGCGGCGCAGTCCGTGCGACAGGCGGAACGGACGCGACGGCCATCGGTCCGGGAAGAAACGGCGGAGCGGATGGACGCGTGCTGATGGACGGCGGCGTTTTCAACTTGATCGCCCGCGAGGAATGGCTGCCTTACGGAACGGCGTGCACGGCCAACGACGACCCGCAAACCCGTGCGTCCCACCCTTACCGGGTCGGCCCGGCGCCGCTGTGGAAAGTCGGAAACGACGTGGAGGCCTACGAAAACGGCTTGGGGATGCTGTGCATCAACGGCACGGGCGCGATGGACGACTTCGCGTCCCCGTCCGCCGTGCCGTGGAATTCGTCGGCCGTGACGCACGTGGTCATCAGCAACGGCGTGACGCAGATCGGCGCGAACGCGCTCACGGAACTTTCGGACGCGACGACGGTCAACGGAACGCGGATTTCGGTCTATCGCGGCGTGCAGTCCACGACAGTCAACGGCATGCCGCTCGCCGACTACAACGAAGCGGTTCGATTCCTGAACACGAGCGACGAGATGAAAATCGTTCCGACATCCGCCGAGCCGGACCTCCCCGAGGGTACGATCCTCGTTTCGAAGACCGAACTGGAGTCGGCGGACGTGGTGACGCTCACGATCGATGACGGCACGGCGTATCTCGGCGTCTCGGTGAGAACGAACGCCGATCTGACCGCCGAAGCGAAAAGCTGGGGCAAGGTGAAGTTCGACGAGACGACGGAGATCGGCCTCAGCGAAGACGGAACCGCGCTCATCGTCCCCGTACCCGCGAACGCCGAAAAGGGATTCATGATCCTTGAATCGAAGGATAACGGAAAATAAAGAACCGATGACCGCCGCGGAGGCGGCGGAATTGAAATTCCTGCGGTGAAGAAACAATCCGACGCCGCGATGCTCTCCCGTTCCGGCTCGTTCGGAAAACCGAAAATGAAGGATCTGACGAAGATAGCGGCGGCGGCGTGCGTCTTCTGCGCGCAAGCCGCATCGGCCGCGAATCCGCCGGAGGAAGTCCATGTCATCGACGTTGGCGGCGGCGCACCGTGCGCGACGATCGAAGCCGCGCTGACCGAGGTGGCCGCGTTCCGGAGCACGAACACGACGGCCGCCGTCGAGGTTCGGCTCTCGCCGGGCGACTACGCGCCGGCCGGAACGCTCTGCATCGGTCGGGCGCACGCACGGAAAGAATGGGGCGCACTAACGCTCCGCGCCGCTGATCGATCGCATCCTCCGCGCATTCTCGGCGGAAGCCCCGTGACCGGCTGGACGAAGAGCGGATTCCGCGGACGCTCCGACGTGTGGACGGCGGACGTCGCGGCGTTGAATCTGCCGGCGCGCCACAAGCTGTTCTTCTACAACGGACGATGCATGGAACCGGCGCGCTACCCGAACGTCGATCCCGCGCATCCGTACACGTCCGGCTGGGCGTTCGCGACGCCGCCGAAGGTCGACGCCGACATGCGGAAGGGCGTGCGCTTCTCGGCGACGGGACTCTTCGAGGACGAAATCTTCATGAACCCCGCCGACGACCGGCATTGGGCGAATCCCGGCGAAGGCTGGGTGATCGCCTTCCCGCGCCACAACTGGTGGAACCGTGCGCTTCCCGTCACGAACGCGGTGGACGGCGTCCTGATGCTCGGCATTCCGCACAAGGAAATCCCCGACCGGCTTTTCCCTTGGGACCGCTGGTGCATCCAGGGCGTCGCCGAGGAACTGGACGCACCGGGCGAATGGTATTTGGATCGCGCGGCCGGAAAGATGCACTTCATAACGCCGGACGGTTCGGACCCGAACACCGGCACGGCGAGCGTCGCACGCCACGATCCGATTCTCCGCATCGAAGGTTGTTCGAACGTCGACGTGATCGGCCTCGAACTGACGGGCGGACGGTCCGGCGTCAGCGTGAACCATGCGGATGACGTCCGCATCCTCGGATGCTCCATTCACGACATCGGCTTCCACGACGGCAACGCCGTGTGGCTGATGGGGCATCGCGTGAGGCTTGCGGACTGCGACATCTTCAACATCGGCGGACACGGCGTCTTCGTACAGGAATTCCCGACGGAACGCCGCGTGACGGACCGCATGGCCGTCGCCGTCGAGAACAACTACATCCATCACTGCGGCCGCGTCAACTCGCACGGAATCGGCATCTGGCTCGGCGGACAGGGCGTGAAAGCAAGCCACAACCTGATGCACGACCTGCCGCGTTGCGCCATTTTCGGATACGGGCGCTTCTGCGAAATCTCCTACAACCGGATACGCCACGTCAACGTGATCAACGACGACACGGGAGCGATCTACGGAAGCGACTGGTGCACGACGGGCACGAAGGTCTGCTACAACCGGATCTCCGACTCGATCGGTTTCCAGCGCGGCGGCACCGGAGAGTACGCGTTCCATCGCGGCGCATGCGGCATCTATCCGGACGAGGGATGCGGAGCTCTCGCGGTCTACGGCAATCTCATCGAGCGCTGCCACCACGCCGCGATGCATCTGCACAACGGACGCTGGATCACTATTTCGAACAACGTCTTCGTCTCCAACGGCTCGCTGCCGACGGACGCGCAGACGCGTCAGCTCTCCCTGCAGACGTGGGACTCCCGGACCAACGGCTACTTCGTGGCGCATCGCCGGGAAGACATCGCGCGCAAATACCACGATCTAGTCGATCAGGACCCCGCGTGGCTGCAGTTTCCCGATCTCGCGCAGGCGCCTGACGTTTCCGAGAAGGCATTCCTGCCGGACGGCACGATGATGATGGGAGTGCAGGTGAAGAACAACATCTTCTACTATCCGGATCAGGGAACC
This sequence comes from Kiritimatiellia bacterium, assembly GCA_045642845.1. Classification (GTDB taxonomy): domain Bacteria; phylum Verrucomicrobiota; class Kiritimatiellia; order RFP12; family UBA3636; genus JAZUJQ01. The sequence continues at coordinate 5,608 of JAZUJQ010000185.1, read as the reverse complement.
GGCATGGCGGCGAGCGCCAGGGACGTCAATCCGCAGGCCAATCCTTTCGACGGCAATGTCTACTGGCCGGGCGATGGCAACGTCTGGCGCATCCAGAACCGGCACGTCAATGACGGCGCCTGGTCGGCATGGCAGGCCCTTGGGCAGGACGTCCATTCGGTCATCGCCGATCCCCTCTTCACGGACGCCGCAAACGGCGACTACCGGTTGAAGGCGGACTCGCCTGCGTTCACCTGCGGATTCCGGGAACTGCCTTATTCCGAGATGGGGCTTCAGCGCACGGAGTTCCGTCCTGATCTCCCCACCGAAGCCCCGGGCTTGCGTGAGCATCCGGAATGGCTGGAGTAGGAGTCGTCCGCGGCCGACGTCATCGTGAGACGCCGCGGACGTCAGACGGGACGGAAACCGTTGTTCCGCGAGTTTACTGCACGCCCGGACGTCGGCATTCCGCCTCGTATCGGGCAAGACGGACGATCCGTCGGATCCAGCCGCCTTTCGCTTCCGTGTAGGCGTCCCGATCGTTCCGGAAGCGAACCGCAAGTTCCTGTTTGAGTCGAACGTACTCGTCGGCCGCGTCCGGATGGTTGCGGAGATAGTCGCGGAAAACGGGCTCGTCCCAGTCCCCCAGCGGGCGGACATGAAGGTGGTAGGCCTTCTCCGCGTATCCTTCGGGCGTATACCCTTTGCAGAAATCGGTTTGCGGCGGCGGACCTTCGCGATCGGCCATGCAAATCCAACCCAGACGTTCGATCGGAGTACGGACGGATGACCGATCCGTTCCGTCCGCGAGTTCAAAGAGGATGTCCACCGTCGGTTTCGCGACAAGACCGGGGACGGCGGTACTGCCGATGTGGCGGATGCGCGCTGCGGCGGGTCCAAGCGCCGCTCGAAGAGAATCGGACTCTTCGCGGTACCATGTCGGCCAAGCCGGATCATAAGGCCGCAGAACAATCGGAAAGAGCTGCCAAAGCTCCTCCAACGTCATGTCGGAAAGGGATCTCATGCGGTCTGGAGCCGGTAACAGGCCCAGGCGGCGATTGTTTTCGCGTCGAAGATCGTTCCGTTGCGGATGCCGGCTTCGACTTCGGATTCGGACATGATGACGGGATGGACGTTTTCGTCGGGGTCCTGATCCTGTCCGTGCGCCGTCGCCGAAAGTTCGGCGAAGTAGAGATGTATTCTCTCCTCGCAGTATCCCGGCGTGCAGATGATGGTGGTGAGGAACTTGATCGACGTCACCTCGTAGCCTGTTTCTTCGGCGGTCTCGCGCTTCGCGCCTTCGACCGGATCTTCGCCCTCCTCCAGTCCGCCCGCGATCACTTCGACAAGAGCTGCCTCGGCCGCCTTGCGGTACTGCTTCACGAACACGAACCTGCCGTCAGGCCTCCGGGCGAGAATGGCGACGGCGGCGCCGTGCCGGATCACCTCGCGCTTCGCCCTGCGTCCGTCCGGCAGTTCCACGTCGAGAAGATCGACGCTTATGATTTTACCGGTGTACATGCGCTCGGCCGCGAGCGTCTTTTCCGTCAGATCGTTCATGGCGGAAATTATATTGAATTTCCCGCCAACCGTCGTGATTTTTTCAACCACGCGCTTTGAGGCATTTGAAAAGAAACTCCGACCCGTATTGTTCCCGTCATCCGCCTTCGCCTTGCAGGCCACGTCGGATAGCGGAGCGATTTTGACAGCCGTCGGAGTTTGTTGCAATAAGCGCACGATCACCCTGCGCTTTTGCACCGTTTGAAAAGGAACGACGCCCGAAACCCATGTGGATTTCGGGCGTCGATGCAACGTGAGACCGTTGACGCACGGCGATTACCGGACGAAAATCGCGCAGCCGGGCTCGGCCTTCTTGTAGAAGGTTCCTGCGCCGATCGGGGTCTTGCCGTGATAGTACGGCACACCGCGCTGGTCTGCCGCGATGAGCGCGAGCGTGGTGTCGTCGGGAGTCCCGTTTTTATACAGATCCGTCCAGCTCGAGCCGCCGTCGGTCGAATAGCAGACGTGAGAGTAATCGGCGTTGACCATCACCGGGTAGCCGGTGCCTTCCAGCAAACCGTCCTTCACTATGCCGAACGTGCGGGTCGGATATTCGTGCTTCGGATCGGGGACGAAAACCGGGACGACGACGCCGTCCTTGAGATTGATCTCATTTCCCCAGCACGTGATGCCGGTCCTCTCCTCGTATTCGGCGAAAAGCGGTGAATCCGAAGCAAGATCCGTCGCGCGGTCGGCTTCCTTGCCGTTGCAGATCGTGTTGATGAAATTGTTGTCGTAGAAGTCTCTGCCGGTTTCAAGCGCACCGCTCGCGTCGGCCGCGGCGCGGTTGTAGTTGAAAGCGCCGACGGTATTGAGGAACCTGCAGGACGAACCGTACCGGCAGGCCGCGAAACCTCCGCTTCCGCCGTGGTTGTTGTCGGTGAACATGTTGCCCGCGAACGTGCAATTGATGCAGTAGTCCTCGCCGCGGCTGTCGAGCGCCGGGCCCCAGGCGTCGCCGTTCATCGCGCAACCCGTGAACGTGCAATTCACGAAAATCCCCGGACGGGCGTGCGACCGGATCGCGCCGCCGCACTGTCCGGAGCAGTCCGTGAATTCGCAGTCGCGGAACACCGCCTTGCCGCAGGTGCCGTCGCCCAGCATGACCGCGCCGCCCCAGCTGTATCCCGCGTCGCAGCCGACGAAACTGCTGCGCTCGATCAAAACCGAGGTGAACGACCTGAGATACAGAGCGCCGCCGCGCGAGGCCGAACGGAGCCCCTCGAACGTTGCATCGCGGATGATGAGCGAAGGGATGTCCTCGCCGTAAAGGAAACCGCCGCCGTAAGAACCGGCACGGTCGTGATCGACGGTTATGCGCTCGATTCGCGCGGACGTCTTGTTCAACAGGATCGTGCCGCCGTACGAGTTGTTCGCATTTCCTCCGACATTGTTCTCGAACGTGCAATCGAAAACTTCAATGTCGGCTTCCGCGTAGATCGCGGCGCCGCCGCGCAGGGACGGAGCCCACGCCGATTCGTCCGCGGCGCAGTTGCCGATGAACCGGCAGTTTTCGACGCGGACCGGGGAAAGCGCGCACAACGCGCCGCCCTGGAAATACCGGTTGTTGGCCACGTTCCACCCGCGGCCGTGCCCGTTCTTGAACGTCATGTTGCTGATTGTGACCCGTCCGATGTCCGCCGGAACGAGAAAGATGCGCCCGCCCGTGCTGGACTTGAGAATGCCGTCCCAACCGCCGTCGAGAACGACGCCGTTGCCGTCGATGGTCACGCCTTTTTCGATGACGAGCGTCGTGTCCGTGCCGTTTTCGTTCACGCCGACGATCTTGATCGTGTCCGTGCCCATCTGTTCAAGGTCGAAGGTGACGGTGTCTCCGGTGCGGACCTGGGAGAGAATCGCGCGGAGCGTGCCTTCGGCCGGATTGTTCAGATCGTCGGAAGCGTCCGTGACGACGAATGTACGCGCCTCAAACGAACCGATGGTGAACGTGACGTTGCATTCGGCGGACGACAGACCCTTGTCGTTGACGATCGAAAGAGTGCAGGTGTATTCGCCGGGATCGAGGTCGGTGAAATCGAAAGACGCGGCGGATGAGGATGCGCCTTCAATGACTTTTTCCGCGGCATGGCTGCCAAGTTTCGCCCAGACGTCATACGTCTCCGCCGCCGTGGCGTCCCAGCCCATGCCGACCACGACAGACGCCATCGAAATCGTCGCCGTCGTGCCGGAAACGGTCGCGCCGGCCGCTCCGATGGACGGCTGCGTGACGTCGGGAAGACGGCGCAGCTGGATGCCGTTGATGAGCGATCCGTAGAGCGGATAGTCGAGATCGATCGTGTAGCTGACGTCGGTCGCCTGGAATTCGTGGACGAACGTGCCGCCGTAGTACCAGGGTTCCGAATCCGTGGCGGCGCCGTATTTCAATGTGCGCCCCGCGATCGTGAGCTGGTTCAAAGGATTTCTTGCATCGTGAACGATGCCCTGCAGGATGTAGAGACCGCCGACCTCGAGTCCGCTCAGCTGAATCCTGCGGTCCGTGCTCTGGTTGTTGCCCGCCCAACCGTTCGCCAGAAGCGTACCGTAATCGCCGGCAAGGCCGCAATCTCCGAGGATTCCGTCGCCAGCCTGCCAGTTGCTCCACAGATCGACCTGAATGCAATTTCCGCCGAACCCGAAATTCAAGTTCGTGAACGGAATGCCGGCGACCGTGACGTCGGCGCCGCCGAAAGCCTGCGCGACCGATCCATTCATCACGATGTCGCCGCGCGTCACGAGGTCTCCGGTTTCTCCGGCGAGCGGACTCACGAGCCAATCGCCGGGAATCATTCCCGCCGAACGGGCGTTGATCGAAACGGGCGAATAAGCGCCGAGATCGCGGAGCTGGACGGCGTTCAGGCACTTCCAGGCGACGGCCTTCTGACTGTAGGAAAACGTCAGTTGATGAACCGTTCCGGTCGCGACGAACGTGCCGACGAGCGAGCTGCCGAGAGACCAATCGAGACGGCTGCCGTCCTTGCCTCTGCCGTAGAAACCTTCCTGTCCGTCTGGCGTGATGATGCTTCGGGCCGGGGTGTCGGTGTTGTTTCCGTTGTGGACGATGAGCTGAGCCGTGTAAACGTTGCCGGGCGTCAGATTCTTGAACGTGAAGGTGGATGCCGCCGGAGTGCCGGACGTGCACAGCCAACCGCGTCCGAGAAGGCTTTTCCAATCGCCGTTCTCCAGATCCGCGGCGGTCTGATCGTTGTTGCTGAAATCATCCTTGTCGTATCCGTAGGCGGGAACGACTTCGATGTTTCCGGTCGCGGCGGAAAGTTTGCTGTTCGTCTGGAAGGAAACACCGTTCACGGTGCGGTTGTCTTTCGCGTAACCGTACACGAGCGTGCCGTCTGTGACGACGCACTGCGATGCGTCGCCCGTGAGCTTCGTCACCGTCCACTCGCCCGACGGATGGCTCGTCACGCCGGTCGGATTCGCCGAAACGGCACCGGCGAACATGAACAAAGCGGCGGCAAAAGACGCGCGCTTGAAACTGTAACTGTCAGTATTCATGGTATTTCATTGAATGTTGCGTCCATTCACGTTGAACGCGCGGATGGACGGAAAACGCAGACACTGGCGGTGTCATCGGAGATGACGCCCTCGTCCGTCGGACAATCTATCAAAATCCAGATTTCGAAAAAAGCATATTTCAAACAATGTGCGCATCGCCGTGTCCGCACACTGCATTTTTACGTCTCGGTGCCCAACCCCGGCCTTTAATTTTCAGGTCTGTCCCCGCACTGAGCCGGGACAGACCTGGAAAACTCCGCTTGGAGGAAAAACTACTCGCCGGCGGCGACAGTGGCGCCGGCCAGTTCCGGATCGTCCGTCACGAAAGCCCTGTAGAAGGCCGCGTCGGCGGCGCCGTCGCAGTCGGCCGTGATGTCGAGGGTGCCGTCGGTCTCGGTCATCCCGCTCGTCGCGACGGCGGAAGCGGTCCCGAAGCCGTCGGGCGCCTCCGCACTGACAATCGCGTAATAGAGGCCGGCCTTGACGTTGCCGAGCGTGATGACGACCGAATCGGAGCCGGTCTCGATGCCCGTTATGTCGGGGGCCGCGGCGGACGAAA
>JAZUJQ010000184.1:0-1652 GCA_045642845.1 Kiritimatiellia bacterium | reverse complement strand
CGCCCTTGCCGGACATCACGACGTAGATTTTTTTGATTTTCGAAAGATTGAGACGGAGGTCGCGCAGCGCGGCGTCTTCCTCCGCCTTGTGCGCGCAGTGTTCGCAATTGCCGTTGCAGGAATGTTCAGCCATGATCGTTCTCCAAAATCAGTTTTCGGCGGACGGCGCGAGGCGGCGTTCGACGGCGGCGAAAATCGCCGCGGTGACGTCCAGCACCGGTGCGCGCGCGTCGATGACCTCGAAACGCCCGGGTTCGCGCGCGGCCAGTTCGAGATAGCCGTTGCGCAGGCGGTTGTGGAATTCGAGCGGCGCTCGCTCGATGCGGTCTTTTTTGCCGGACCGCGCCACGGCGCGTTCAAGTCCGTCTTCCACGGGCAGATCGAGCAGCAGCGTGAGGGCGGGCTTCACGCTTCCGGTGGCGAAGTCGTTCATCTGCCGCAGCGTCTCCACGGGGAAACCGCGGCCGTAGCCCTGGTACGCCAGCGTGGAATCGGTGAAGCGGTCGAGCACCACCCATTCGCCGCGCTCGAGCGCCGGGCCGAGCACGTTGCGGCAGAGCTGGGCGCGCGAGGCGCAGAAAAGCAGAGCCTCGGACGCGTCGCAGAGCGGTTCGTGCGCGAGGTCGTTCTGAAGCAGGTCGCGGATTATTTCTCCTGTCGGCGTGCCGCCGGGCTCCCGGGTGGTCATCACCTTGAGACCGAGCGAACGCAGGTGCTCCGCGAGCAGCATCGCCTGCGTCGATTTTCCGCCGCCTTCGGGGCCTTCGAATGAAATCAGTTTTCCGGGTTTCATGCGGCGCATTCTAACACAACGCCACCCGTGCATCAAAAACCGCGGGATTTTTTGATGCGTTCGTACGCGGCGTTGATTTCCGCCATCTTTTTCGTGGCGCGGTCGACCATTTCTTTGGTGGCGCCGGCGGCCTGCAGGCGGTCCGGATGGTTTTCCTTCACCAGTCTGCGGTACGCCGATTTTATTTCGTTGTCGCTCGCGTCGCGGCTGCAGCCGAGCGTGGCGTAGTCGGCGTCCGGCGAATGCGATTCGAATCCGCCGCTCCGTTCGCCGCCGTATCCGCCGTATCCGCGGAAACCTGCGCCGTACCCGCCGAAACCGCCGCCGTAGCCGTCGAAACCGCCGCGGGAGTGCATCGTGTACTGCGCGTTGAACAGCATCTGCGGAAGCCCGAGCGGTGCGGTGACGGAGCGCAGGAGCTCCGTTTCGGCGGCGTGCAGCGCGCCGTCCGCCGTGGCGACGTCCCACAGGATGTCGTAGACGACGGTCCGCATGCTGTACGGCGCGCCGAGCGCGGTGAATTCGGCGGCGTAGTCGTTGAGCGAACGCGCGTCGTCCTTTGCCGCGCGGAACGAGTCGATGCAGATTTTGAGCTCTTCGTCCGACGACACGTACTTGCGGAAATGCGCTTCGGCGGCCTTGATTTCCTCCTGCGTCACGCGGCCGTCGGCCTTCGCGATTTTCGCGACCATCGCGGCGAGCAGTTCGAGGACGCGGCGCGTCTTCACGGCCCGTCTGCTTCTTTCGCGCCTTTCGATTTCCGGTCCGAGCAGCGTTTTGAGCAGCCAGAACGCGATCGCCAGTCCGATCGCCAGACGCGGGTTGAATACCGCCACGGCGAGCAGCGCGATCCATCCGG
>JAZUJQ010000183.1:0-2414 GCA_045642845.1 Kiritimatiellia bacterium | reverse complement strand
GTCGCGGCGGCGTTCGTCGCCTGTTTCGCGAAGGCGGTTTCGGCGTTCGCCGCGGAGACCGCGTTTCTGCATTACGGCGTCTCCGTCGCGGGAGCGGACGGAAATCCGACGCAGACGTTCGGCGTCGTCTCCGCGCTGCTCGCGTTCGCGCTTTTCGCCGGCTGGGTCTGCGGCGTCGTCTGGCTCGTCAAACGCATCGGCGGGGCGGCCGGAGACGCGCCTGCGATCGATTCCTCGGCGTCCGGCGCGATCGAGCGCTGGCACATCGTGACGTTCGTGAATTTCGTCATGATGTCGATCGTCCTCATCGCGCTGGCGAATCCGCGCTGCGACATCCAGGACGCGTTCATCCAGAAGGTGAAGTTCATCGCTTCGCACGGGCTGTTCGCGCTGTGGATAGGTTACGGTCTTGCGTACGCGCTGTTCTTCTTCCGCCGCCGCCGGCCTGTGTTCGTCGCGCTCTGCGCCGTCGCGTGCGTGCTGCCGCTCATTCCGGTGCACGAGAACTACCGCAACTTCCACATGACGGACATCACGTCCGCGGCCGAGCAGAACGGCCACGAATTCGGCTGGCAGTTCGGCAACTACTCCCTGCGCGGCGCGTCAGCGATCCACGAAGAACTTTCCGACGACGAGGAGCCGCCTCCCAATCCGTGCTATCCCGAGGAGATGACTCCCGACGCGGTCTTCTTCGGAGGCACCGATCCGGGGCGCTTCGTCCCGACGTACATGATCTACTCCGCGGTCGTGCGTCCCGACGTGTTCCTGATCACGCAGAACGCGCTCGCCGACGGCACGTATCTCGACACGATGCGCGTCATCACCCGTTATCCGCGCACCGATCGCGAATCGGTCTACGCCGACGACATCTGGATGCCCACCGAAGAAGACAACCGCATCGCCTTCGCGCAGTACAAGGACGACGTCATGTCCGGACGCCGCCCCGACATGGGCGGGCTTTCGGTCGACGCCGACGGCCGCGTTTCCGTGAACGGCGCGCTGACGGTGATGGAGATAAACGGCATCCTCGCGGAGAACATCTTCAAGCACAACCGCGACAGGCACGATTTCTACGTGGAGGAGTCCTACGCCATCCGCTGGATGTATCCGTATCTCACGCCGCACGGTCTCATCATGAAACTCAATCACGACGAGACGCGCCTCTCCGCCGAAAACGCGAACGACGACATGGATTTCTGGGACTGGTATTCCCGCCGTCTCGTGAACGATCCCGCGTACATCCGCGACCTTCCCGCGCGCAAGAGTTTCAACAAACTCCGTTCCGCGCTCGCGGGACTCTACGTCAACCGCCGCGATGAAAAGCGCGCGGAACGCGCCTACCGCGAGGCGCTCATGCTCTACGTGTACAGTCCGGAATCCACGCTCCGCGTGATTCAGGACCTGTTCGTGCCGCAGCGCAGGTTCGACGAAGCGGTGGCGCTCCTCGGGCAGCTCGCCGCGCTCGATCCGAACAACACGCGTCTGCCGGTCAAGGAATTGCGCGAACTGCGCGACAACGCGAAACTGATCGACGCCTTGCGTCCGCGGCTCGGCGATGCATCGAATCCGCTTTCGGAAGCCGAACTGCTTTCGATCGTGCGCGCCGCGCTCTCCGTCGGTCAGGCTCACATCGCCGCGGAGGCCATCAATTCGGCCGCCGGGCGCGGCGACGTTTCGCAGGAATTCATGCTTTCGGCGGCGCTGATGCTGTCGGATGCGCGTCTCGACCGCGAGGCGTCGGCGATGCTCGAGCGCCTCGACCGGGCGTTCATCGAAGCTTCGCCGCGTCAGCGTGAAATCGCCGCCGTCCATCTGAACGCCGGCAATTACACGGCGGCCGGGCTCGCGCTCAGCCGCCTGCTGCGCACGTCTCCGGGCGATTGCGACGCATGGATACATCTCGCCGTCTGCCACTGCATGCTCGGCGACAGGGCGAAGGTCGAAGCCGCGCTCCGCAAGGCCCTCGCGATCGACCGCGCGCACACCGAAAAGACGGTCGTCGACCGGTATCCGTTCCTTCTCAACAGCAACAGCAAAGGGCAAAAGAAACAATGAAGATCGAACACCTCGCTTCGTCCGACCGTGACGAATTGCTCGACTATCTTCCGTCGGTTTTCCGGCGCGACAATCCCAATCATCCGCGCTTTGAAACCCTTTATCCGCAACTGTTTCCGGAGAACGACGACGCCGCGATGTCCCGCCATGCGGTGATCCGTGAAAACGGGAAAATCGCTTCGTGCGTCGGCATGTATCCGATGCTGCTGCAGGTCGGCGGATGCCGCGTCAAAGTCGCCGGAATCGGACAGGTGTCCACCGCGGCCGGGTCGCTCGGCAAAGGTTTCATGTCCGCGCTCCTGAAACACCAGCTCGAACGCGCCAGGGACGAAGGGTGCGCGCTGGCGTGGCTCGGCGGC
>JAZUJQ010000182.1:0-4387 GCA_045642845.1 Kiritimatiellia bacterium | reverse complement strand
TGCGGCAGCGCAGCACGGTGGCGCAGGCGGACTCGCCGACGATGCCGCCTGCGATCGTCACCCGGCCGCCGAGCACGACGTTCTCGGTGTCGTCCGTCTCGAACGCGCAATCGACGACGAGAGTGCCCTTCTCGGCCTTGCGGACGATGCCGCCGATCACGATGCCGGCCGTCTCGGGATAGGTGAAAACGCAATTGACGGCGGCGCAGTTGGTGATCACCGTGCCGACGCCGTCCGCATCGGCTCTGGCGAGCGCGGCGAATCCGCCGATTCCCGTGTTGTATTTGTACTTGGCCGTATTGAACGAGCAGTTCGTGAGCGTGCAGCTTTCGACCCATGCGCCTTCAAGCGTTTCGGCGAGGAAATTGGCGCCCGACTGGATGTTCCACGTGCAATCGGCGATGGCGAGATTCTTCACGGACCCGTAGAGCGTCTTGAACAACGCGTTCGTGCTCAGCCCGGTCACGGCGTGGCCCGCGCCGTCCAACGTTCCGTAAAAATCGCAGCCGCCCCAATCCGAAAGATCGAGATCCGCCGCCAGGGTGTACACGGTTTCGACGGGAGCGTCGGGCTTGATGCATTCCACGAACTCCTCGAATGTCGAGATTTCGCGTTTCAGGAGCGCGATGACGGCGTTGACGGTGATGTCTTCGGTGATGCAGTCGAAATCCCGGTCCCACCTGAGGAAGAAATACCCTTCGGGAAGCCCGGGCAGCTCCGGCGCGGCGGCGGCGGACATCCATTTGACCGTCCGCGCGGACAGCGTGACGCCGTTCCAGTCCTTGAACGTCACCGTGAACGCGTTGATTTCGTAGCGGGCGACGAGCGTGAGGTCGTCGGTCACCGGCGAGGCGAAATCGTACTCGTCGTCACCGAGATACCAACCGAGAAAACTGTACCCCTCGCGCGAAGGGTCGTCCAGCGGCTCGCCGACGGCGGCGCCGTCGTCCACCGCGGTCTCTTCGTAAACGCTTTCGTCGTAATCGAGGAAGGTGACGACGTGCTGATCGCCGACGAGTTCGTACTGCGCCGTGATCGTCATGTCGCACGTCACGTTCGTGAAATCGGCGGGATTCCAACCGATGAAATTGAATCCGGTTCGCGACGGATCTTCAGGAGCGACGGCGTCTTCGCCTTCGGTGACCTGCTGGACGTCGATCTCGGAACCGTCGTAGTCCACGAAACTGACGGTGTAAACGGACGTGTACGCGAAATCGACCGTGCAAACGAACGAAAAGTCGTTCCACGTGCGGTCGGTCACTGTGGCCGCCGCGGCGAGTTCGGCGTCAGAGCAGAAAATCCAGTATCCGTCCGACGTTCCGTCGCGAAGCTGCGTGAGACCGGCTTTCTGCACGAACACCGAGTCGATGACGTCGTTCACATGCGAATCGTTCACGATGGCGACGTTGAAGCAAAGCAGCACCGTGGCATTCGGGAAACCGTTCGTCATGGACGTGTACACCGGTTCGAACGACCCGTTGTAAACGGGCGCGTTGTTCAGTTTGTCGATGTAGTTGTAAAGCTGGCCTTTGTCGACGCTGCCTGCGCTGATGTATCCGTCCACGAGGATGAACCTGCGCCCGTCGGCGTCCGTGAGATTCTTCCAGATGAACGAGCTGTTGGTGGTCGGTTTGTTGGCCGTTCCGGAAATTCCGGCGGACGCGGTCGGGAAACCCGTAGTCGACGTCACGAATTCGCGCGACGTTTCCGACCCCAGCGTGACGCCGTTACCGTTGAATTCCATCTCGAACAGATAACCGTTGGAGTCGCTTATGACAAGCGACGTCGTCTTTTTGTCGCGCAACCCGGTCGCGGCCAGCGCGTCGACGCCGTTGTCGGAGAGAATCGCCGTGCGTTCGTCCACCTGCGCGACCGTCGGCGGCGTCACGGAAACATCGGAGAATCTTCCGTAGGCGAAACGCACCTGACCGGCGTCCGCCGCCGCACCGGAAAACAACGCCGCCGCGCAAAAAAGAATTTTGACTGCATTCCGAAAACATTTGTGCATGTGAATTCCTCGTTGTTGAAAACGACCTGACAAACCTGCAACCGCAGGTCTGCGGCGATTATAGTTGAAAACCATCTGCGATTCAATCGGAATCGGACGCCCGAACATCGTCAGTGCGCTCGAGCGCCATCGTGCTGAAACACCGCGCTCCCGTGCGTGCGCACGATTCCGGTCTCACGGTCCGGCGCCTCGCGGACGTTCGCCTTTTCCGGTCCGCTGATAAAAAAAAATGGTGGCAAGGGTGGGAATCGGACCCACGACACAGGGATTTTCAGTCCCCTGCTCTACCAACTGAGCTACCTCGCCACGATTTGCAACATCACGTTGCCGTGTGAGCGGAGACACTACTAAAACGCGCATTGCAAGTCAACCGGATTTTTACGGAAATTTTCAGCGACTCGCGCGCGCGAACGCGCCCTTGCAACGCGACCCGAAGAAAATTATACTAAACGCCCATGAACGAACAATCTTTCGAGGACGCCGTCGCACGCATCGAAGCGCGGCGGAACGACTCCGCGACGACGGTCTCGTACGCCGCCGAAGCGTATTATTTTCTGCGCGAAGGTCTGGATTACACGTCGGAGAAACTCAAGCGCACGTCGGCCGGCAACCGCCACGTGTCCGGACGGGAGCTTTCGGAAGGGCTGCGCGATTACGCGCTTGAAGAATTCGGCCCCCTCGCCCGCCTCACGCTCGCGCAGTGGGGAATCTGCGAAACGGCGGACTTCGGGCGCATGGTGTTCGACCTGATACGCGAGGGCGTGTTCGGGAAAACCGCCGAAGACAAAATCGAAGATTTCAACGGCGTGTACGACTTCGAAGACGCGTTCACGGCGCAGTACATAACGAGCGGCTGACAAAGCATGAGCCAGACTTTCCGACAACACGTTTTCGAAGAACGGGAACCGGGCGACTCCAACATCGCGATTTTCATCGGGGCCGTCGTGCTTTCGTTCGTCGTGCATCTCGTGCTCGCGTACTACGGCGACAGGTTCAAGATCAACTTCGCGGTTGACGCCGGCGGCGAAAAAATCCCGTCCGCCATCGACGTTCCCGTGGAAATAACGGAAGTCGAACGCCCCGTGGATCTCACCGAGGTTTTCGAAGCGCCTCCGCCCGAAAATCAGGCGCCCGAACTGCTCGATCCGAAATCGCCGGGCGACGACGGTCCGGTCGCGCCGCCGTCGATACCCGACGCGGTCGAAGACCTCTCCGAAGCGGTCTACGCGCCGCCGTCGGATTTCACCGACGCCGATTCGGCGCGCGAATGGTCGCCGCGCGAAGAGATTCTGGACATCGCGGCGAAGATTTCCGAAACCGTCGACTCGCCGTATTCGCGCATCGACCTCGACCCCATCGAGCGCATGATCGCGGTGCCGGACATAACGCTCGACACGCTTCCGGTGCGTCCCGTCGCCGAATCCGAAAACACGGCGACCGTGTTCATTCCGCCGACGCCCGCGGTCGTGCCGTCAGTCATCGAGGAAACCGTCCCGCCGTCGGTCGCGTCCGAAATCGACGATCCCGCGCCGAAGGTGGACCTGGGCGATTCGATCATCGAACCGCCGCCGCTCGAACCCGAGCCGGAGCCCATCGAAGAATCGCTCGTGGCGTCGGTGCGCGCGTTCCGCCCGGCGCGGTCGGACGGGTTCACGTACTTCGAGGTCTCCGTCGTCCGCAAAGACGCGCAGATACTGCCGGCGATCCCCCGCGACATTCTCGTGGCGATCGACGCCTCCGCTTCGATCTCCGACGAGCGCCTGTACCAGTGCAAAGAAGCGGTGCGCAAATTCCTTTCCGGGAAGTTCAACCCGGGCGACCGGTTCAATCTGCTCGCGTTCAACACGGACAACAGCTGGGCCTTCCCCGGCGGATGGGCCGCGCCGACGGTGCAGAACATCGCGGCGGCGAGCACGTTCATCGAATCCGTGCGGTCCTCCGGCAACACGGACATTTACAACGCGATGGACGGCGTGCTGCGGGAACTCTCGAACGACCCGCGCCGCGCGACGATCGTGCTGCTCGTCTCCGACGGCATGGCCACGGCGGGTCAGTTCCGCCGCGATTCCGAAATCATCGGCCGGTTCTCAGACCGCAACAACGGCAGGATTTCGGTCTTCAGCCTCGGCGTCAAAAAAGCGTCCGACGATTACCTGCTTTCCATGATTTCGTTCGCCAACCGCGGAGGCAGCGCCGGCGTCGCGCGCGACCGATTCGGCATTCCGGCGCTGTTCGGCGGCCTGTTCAATTCCATCGGTTCGCCGGTGCTGACGGACGTGAAGTTCACGTTCAACGACGCCGCCGGCGCAGTCATGGCGCCCGTCCACACGGAAAATCTCTACCACGACCGTCCCCTGCGCGTCTTCGGACGCGTTCCAG
>JAZUJQ010000181.1:0-2415 GCA_045642845.1 Kiritimatiellia bacterium | reverse complement strand
GGCGTAGGTCTTCGAAACCCCGGGGGCGAGACCGCGGTCGAACTGCGCGATCGACTGGCCGCCGTGCTGATCGTTCTGGTTGGACTGGATCCCGATGCACGCCAGCGCCGCGTACGAACGGATGTCGTTCGGTTCGCGCAGAAAACCGTGCCCGGTGGAGAAGCCGCCCTTGAACAGCTTGATCAGGTCGATCTGGCAGCACGTCATCGTGAGCGCGTAGAAATCGAAATCGTGGATGTGGATGTCGCCTTCGTGATGCGCCTTGGCGTGCTCCGGACGGAGAAGATACTTCTCGTTGTACTCTTTCGCCGATTCGCTGCCGTATTTGAGCATCATGCCCATCGCGGAATCGCCGTCGACGTTCGCGTTGTCGCGCTTCAGGTCGGAATCCTTCGCGTCGCGCGAGGTGATTTCGTCGAAAATGCGCATGAGCGTCGTGTTCTTCTCGCGGGTGCGGGTGCGGTCGGCGCGGTACAGGATGTAATCCTTGGCGACGTCCTCGAAACCTTCGTGCATGAGCTCGACTTCGACGACGTCCTGGATCTGCTCGACGCCGGGAACTTTGTTGGCGAACTGGCGCGTGAGCGTTGCATCGACGACGTCGCCGACGCGGCGCGCGTCTTCTTCGGTTCCGTGCTTCATTGCACGCATCGCGCGGGTGATGGCGCTTACGATCTTTTCCTTGTCGTACGAAACGACTCGACCGTCTCGTTTAAGAATCTCAGTGGGCATTGTAACCGTGGTTTGGAGGTTGAAGTTGAAAAGGGAATGTTTCCGCACCGCGCGGCATCCAAGAACAACGGAAGATTTCGAGGCGCGAAAACAAGACCGATGGTAGGAGAAAAACGCCTCGATTTCAAGATTATTTTTCTACAGGTTGCGAACACTTTTTCAACAAGTCACGAACATTCAATGATTTACGATGCTAAAAGAAAATTTCGCTAGATGTAGTGCCGTGCATTTTCACAGGACACTATATAAGCCAATTCGCGGCATATCGACGGTCATACTGCGCGTTTGCGGATTCACACGTGCGGTCCGGCGGAACCGAACGCCGACGCGGCGATGAAAAGACGTTGCGCGGATTCCGTGTCCGCAGGCCCCGGAATCACGCGGAAATCGTCCGTGAACGCGAATCGACGAGGCGGAGCTTGCGCCTCTTCCGCATGCATGCATCCCGGTTGTGGGATAATCGGGCGCACCGGGAGAAAGCCGCCTGTCGATTCGTTCGCACACGGAGCGCGAAAAGCGGTAGAATCACCGCCTTGAAGAACAACACCCTGAACAACACAGAAATGAACACGAAAATCCGCATCGAAACCTCGTTGGGAACCATGGACGCCGAACTCTTCGACGAAGCGTCCCCGGAAACCGTGAAAAACTTCCTCGCGTACGTCGACGAAAAATTCTACGACGGCACGATCTTCCACCGCGTCATCCGCGATTTCATGATTCAGGGCGGCGGATTCACGGCCGACATGAAGGAAAAGAAAACGCATGCGCCGATCGTCAACGAAGCGAAAAACGGCCAGTCCAACGAACGCGGCACTCTCGCCATGGCCCGCACCGCGGTCGTGGACAGCGCCACGAGCCAGTTCTTCATCAACCACGCGACGAACGGATTCCTC
The DNA here is from genome assembly GCA_045642845.1 of Kiritimatiellia bacterium. Classification (GTDB taxonomy): domain Bacteria; phylum Verrucomicrobiota; class Kiritimatiellia; order RFP12; family UBA3636; genus JAZUJQ01. The sequence goes on along the minus strand of JAZUJQ010000181.1, from coordinate 787 downwards.
GATTTCACGGCTCCGACGCCGCGCGGCTTCGGATACTGCGTCTTCGGAAAACTCACGTCCGGACTTGAAGTGCTCGACGCCATCGCCGGAGTCCGCACGTCGAGCAAGGGTTACTACGACGACGTCCCGGTCGAGACCGTGACGATCAAGTCGATTTCCAGAATCTGAACCGCGCGTCCGACGGAACGCGGCGAAACGTTGAAACAAAAAATGACCAAGCGGGTCCTTTTTCTGGCCTCCCAACCTTACTTCCAGTGGCGCGGTTCGCCGATCCGCCTCGGATTCGACGTCCGCGCGATCCGCGACAACGGATACGAAGTGGATTTTCTCACGCTGCCGATCGGCGAAGACCGCCCGGTCGACGGCGTGCGCATCATCCGCGCACCGAACGTTTTCTTCGCGAAGAAGATCGCGATCGGGCCGTCGCCTCTCAAGCTGGCGTTCGACGCGGTGATGTTCATCGAAGCGCTCGGCATGATCTGCCGCCGGCATTACGACGTCATCCACGGCGTCGAGGACTGCGGCTTCCCGGCCTGGCTGCTTTCGCGGCTGGCCCGTGCCAAAGCGGTGTTCGAAAAACACTCCGACGCCGGCAGCTACAAAAAGGGGCTTGTCATCCGTGCGTACAGGGCCGTCGAGAACTTCGTCATGCGCCGTGCGGACGCCGTCATCGGCACCGGCCCCGGGCTCGTGAAACAGGTTCAGGACCTCAACTGCGGCACGCCCGCGTTGTGCGTGGGCGACATTCCATCGTCGCTCGTCGAACCCGACGCCGCCGGCACCGGCG
>JAZUJQ010000180.1:0-7846 GCA_045642845.1 Kiritimatiellia bacterium | reverse complement strand
TCGGCGGAGTCGTTGTTCGCGCCCGGGTTCGGCGCGGCCGCAAGGCGTGGCGTCGGCGTTCACTCGCGTTTCGCCGAAATCGAATGGGCGACGGACGAGCAGCTCGCGCGGATGCCGGCCGGGTTCCGTGCGGCGTTCGTGAAACCGTCGCCGGACGCCACCGTCTGGCGGGAGCGGCCGTACGAATCGCTTGCGGACGGAACGTGGGAAAGCGGTCAGTTCGATCGTGTCGTATTCGGCAGTCGCAACGGCGTGCGTTTCGCTGTAATCTACGACTACAAGACGAACGCGAAGCGATCGCGTGAAAGCGATGACGTTTTCGTGGAGCGGATGCGCCGCGCTTACCTCGGGCAGATGGCGATGTACCGGAAGGCGCTGTCGCGTTTGACCGGGCTGGATGCGCGGAACATTTCCGCGGTGCTGCTGCTCGAAGCCGTCGGCCTCGCCGCGGAGGTCTGACGGGGCGGGCGCGCGCTCAGAACTCGATCTCAAGGCCGTCGAAGGCGGCTTTGAGCGGGGAGGGAAGCGCCGCATCGATCTCCGCCTGGGAACCGTGCAGAGTGCGCGCCATGTGCGTGAGGTGGATCGCCCGGCACATGCCTTCGCGCGGGCGCAGGCGGTCGGTCATCGCGAGCACGCGCGCGGTCTGCGCTACGGTCGCCGTGCTCGAGTGGTTGTAGATCCGGTAGTCGTCGGCGTGGCCCGCGCCCATCGTGGCTTCCATGATGAGCCCGGTGATGCCGTCGCCCTTGCAGTGCGCGTCGATGCCGCAGAGACGCGCGGCGACGCCCGGAATGCCGGACGTGTCGGTCGCGTAGAGCAGGCGCGCCCCGCCTCGTTCCACGAGATACATCAGCGTTTGTTCCTTCGGGTCCTGCGTGGAATGATTCGCGGGCAGGGGAGTCAGCGTGAGCCCTTTCGCCCGGTATTTCGCACCGATGGAAACCGGGATGATTTCCGGGACGGCCGCGCCGGTCCGTCCGGCCGCGTGCGCGAACGCGAGGCGCGCGCGTTCCGCCCATGTTTCTCCGACGTAAGCGCGTTTTATCCCGAGCCGCAGTGCGGCGACCGGATCGAAATGGTCGTCGTGCGAATGCGTGTAGAAAATCGTTTTCGGTTTTGCGCCGCGAGGCAGCATGTCCGCGGACTTCGCCGTGAAGTCGATGAGAACCGAGCCGTTGAGCAGAACGCTGCTGTTTCGCCGGAATTCACCGGTCTCCGGATCAGGAACGGCCCAGTCGGCCGCTCCCGTTCCGAGAAAGCGGACTTTTATGCACGCTTCCGCCTTTTCGCAAGCGGGACGCGAGTGCGCCGCGGCGCGGACGGATGATGTCTTTTTTTCGCGTTTCATCGGTCAGAAAAATCGGTTGATCATGTCCAGCGCCGAATTGACGTTGCCACGGACGTCGGACGGAGTTTTCGCGATCGAGAACGTCTGCGATCCGTATTTGAGTTTCCAGTGCTTCCGGCCGGAGACGCAGTCGACGCCCAGTTCCGCGAGCGCGTCCAAAGTCCGTCCGTCCACGAATTTTCCGGCGTTTTCGAGAATGCGCCTGACTTCCTTGCGGCGGCGGGCCAGTTCGCCCGTGGCGGGGTTCGCCGCAAGAACGGATGCGATGACCTCGGCGCGACGCGCGCGGCCGCCTGATTCCGCGTCTTTGCGCGCGGCTTGCAGAACGTCGACGATCGCATCGAGCGTTTCTCCGTCGAACATTTCTTCGAATCCGGCGGGACGCGTCAGCAGCGCCGACGCCGGAGCCTCCGCGGCGCGTTCCACGGCCGCGAGTTCCTTTTCCAACGCGTCGTTTTTTTCATCCGACCGTTTCAATCTGCCTTCAAGATCGGCGATTTTTCCGAGGTTCGCCGCGATCGCCGATTTTGATTTCCCGATTTCACGCGAAGCCTCCGCAAGTTTGCGTTCGGCGGCGGCGAGGTCCTGACGGAATTTTTCGGCGCGCGCCGCCTCCTTCTTCGTGCGCGCTTCGGCATCGTCGCGCGCCTTGGACAGCGAATCGCACTTCTGCCGCAAACCGTCGTTTTCGTCCTGAGCCTTGCGGAGCTGCATTCCGGCGGCGGCGCCTTCGGAAACCCTGCCGGCGGACTTTGAGGCGAAGCGCTCCAGCAACTCGTCGTTTTCCGTTTTCGGCGCAGGCGGCCTGACCGACGGCGCCTTTTTCTCCGGTTGCCGGAAATCGGCCGGATCAAGCCCGCCGAAAGGGTTGTGCGAAAATCCTTTGTTTTCCATGCGGGCAAGTATATCACGCCGGGCGTCGCGTGCGCGCCAGTGCCGCGCAAATTCGCCAATTGCAAAGCCGACATCGCCGGTTTTGACATGTGACCGGCCGCTGTTCCCTATTGCATCCGTTCCGCTTTTATTCTATTCTCTCCCTTGCCGCAGGGATATGTGGCCATTCGTCACACCCCCGTCGGTGCGTTCAAGTCCGAAAGGATGCGGACGTTACAACTGAACCCTTTGCATTCCGCAAAGTTGTCGTCTCCTGGAAACGTAGGAAATTTTCATTGTCGGGCGACACGATGTCTGGGATGCGCGTTTCTAGCGCGCACTCTTTCGTGTTTCCGACTACAGGCTTCCTACGGCCTCCGGGAGAAACAGGATGGAGGCGCGCTTTTTTTTGCCCGGGCGTGTCGAAGTCGGTGAAAATACGTCAATGCGGGCTGAACAGGCATCCTCACATGAAATCGTCAAACAAATGAAAGAATGCGATTCTTCACCCCGGCAGTGCATGTTTTCCGTATCAAAGTGTTTTCGTGTTCCTGTTAAGAAGGGACCTAAAGGCTACTTTCTTGATGCGTCGACCATTTGCAAAGAATTCTTCGTTGGCGGCGCAGAAACCTACAGCAAACTAGTCGGTTGCTATGTATTCGTAACTCATACCAGCAGAGGTTTCCGTCCATGGTATGTCGGAAGAACAAAAAAGTCATTCGGACAGGAATGTTTCCAGTCACATAAAATCGCCAAATTCAACAAGGCGATAAACTCTGTACGCAAGGGAACGCCCATGATGTTCTTTGTTTCGCCAAATAAGGGAACTGCACCAGACACAATCATAGCGGAAATAGAGACCTACCTTATCCAAAGGGCTTATCAAAAGAACAAACAACTGCTGAATACGCAGAAAATCAAAGGCCCGTTTTGGTGTATCAACGGGGTCAAGAACTCGCCCCAAGGGAAACCTTCTAAAACCGCACGGGCATTCAAAACCATGATGGGCATCCGGTAATCAACAGGAGAATCAAACCATGAAAAAAGCAATCGCAATTGTCTTCGCCACATTGCTTTCCGCAATTACGGCGTTTTCAGCAGTATCCATCACCACATCCGCCAAGACGTTCGAAAAGAACGGCGGAGCGGCGTCGATTGTCGTCGCCGGAGATGGATCGTGGACCGCAACCAGCGACGTCGGCTGGCTTACCATCGCACAGGGAGCGTCCGGCGACGGTGCCGGGTCCTGCGTCTACATCGTGAATGCTAACACCACGGCGGACACGCGTATCGGACACATCACACTGGGCGGCAACACGTTCACCGTGACACAGTACGGCTATGCCGCGACACTATCGCCGGCGAACGCCACGTTCGACCGGCGTGGCGGCTGCGGCACCGTCGTCGTCACGGTCGATGCGGGCATTTCGTGGACGGCCGTCGCGAACGACGACTGGATTGACGTCACTCCGGCTTCTGGCGTGAGCGTGGACACTGTGTCGTACACCGTCGCCGAGTATTTCGGCGTGGTTCCGCGCGTCGGTTCCGTCACGATCGGCGGGCGGACGTTCACCATCACGCAGAACGGCGTGGATGTCGTCATCCAACCGGAAAGCACGCATGTGGAAGCGGGCGCCGGAATCGTCAGTGTCGTGGTCACGGCGCTTGCGAACACTCACTGGACGGTCACGCCGAACGCGCCGTGGATTTCCGTAATCGACAAGGAAAGCGGCTACGGCGACTACGTGCTCACGCTCGCCGTCAATGCGAATCCGAGCTTCGAGCGCCGCACGGGCACGGTGACGATTGGCTCCGCGACGCTGTCGATTGTTCAGGAAGGTACATCCGCCGCTTCGCTTTCCATCAATCCAACTGAAGCGACGGCACCGGCGAGCGGTGCCTACGGCAACATCGCCGTCTACGCGACGCCGGACGCACCCTGGACCGCCGAATCCTTCACCCCGTGGATTACCGTTTCCGAAGGTGCTGAAGGCACGGGAAACGGGAACATCAAGTATGTCGTCTCCGCGAATCCGACGCTTGAAGAACGGGAAGGCAAGATCGTCGTCACGCCGCCGTACAAGGCATCCGATCCGGATTTGTACCGCGGTCTTGTGTTTTGGATAAAGGAGCAAAACAACATCGAGGGAAATGACAGGCGTTCCACGACACTTCCGCTTAGCCGAACCTTCGATGGGTCATTCAACATTTCATTAAGCGGCCAGGCTCTGCCGGATAGCGATGACCAGACATTCACGCTGGCGGTTTCTTTTAAATTCTCGGAAATAAACAGGGTGAACAGGCTCTTTGCCTTGTATCGACATAATTTCTATTTCGATGAAAATAACGTCTTGCGCCAAATCTGGACCGGTGATGATCCAACCGGCATGACTCAGACGTTGAGTGGAATTTCGGCAGACACGGTCAACAAGTGGTACACGATTGTTTACCGACATGGGAAAGGCGATTATGAAACCAGTTATTTCTTTGGCGAGATGGGAAAAGCGCTTCCAATATCGCTCACCCCAAAAGGAAATGCGCATTTTTACAATGACTTGAAATCCATTTCAAATTTCAAATTCGGATATACAGCCTGGCCTTCCGAGGGCAACCTTACCGGCGGTCAAATCGCAAATATCCGCTTCTGGAATCGTGCGTTGTCCGATGACGAATGCAAACAGGTGGATTCCTTGCAAGGATTCCCGCTGACCAACGAGGACAAGCCGCTTGGGACTCCGAGCGGCGTGGCATGGGACTACTTTCCGCTGAATATGAACGGCCTGCGTTCGACGCACACGAATGTCGTCGTTTCGACAACGACGCCGCTTCTTTCGGACTGGTCAGATTCCGTGGATGGCCGCGGTTCCTCCCATTGCGCAGTGACAAGTACCGGCAACGGCAAGGTCACGATTCAAAACTTTGAAAACATGTTCGCGGGAAGCTATACGCTGAACAACGGGAAAACGCTGAATACGGCAAGAGAAAACTATTCCTACTTCAATTATTCGACCTCCTACATCTACTACCCATATTCTGCAACTGCAAATTCCGGTTCAGAAGTCAATGCGAGCTATTCCACATGGGTAAAGGTTGCTTCGTATCCGTCAAGCGGAAATGCAACGATTCTTAAAAGAACAGTTTCTACATACAAAAATGGTTGCGATTCCGCACACGACGGAATGAAAGATGTCGTGCCTCAATCGATAAATGTTTCCCTGTCATTGGCGCTTACCACGGGTGGAAAATTTATCCTGTCGGGGACAGGTGTGACAACCACAACATTCTCCTCTGTCATGTCTACCAATGAGTGGCACATGGTGACGATGGTCGGAACATCGGGCAAGTCAATTCAGGTCTATCTCGATGGCGCGGAAATCGGCAATGTATCTTCGACCATGACGCTTGGATATTTGCCACCCGTTGACCAGCGGTATCTGGTCCGTTCCAGCGGGGGAGACGTCTCCTCTTACGGAAGCGTAGTCCCATGCAATGCCATTTTCACTCTCGGAGGATGGAACGGTGCGGCGGACGGGTTGACCTTTTACCATGCGGCGCTGACTTCGGCGCAGGTGCGCGAAATATACAACAGGCAGAGACCGCAGAAGGTCTACCACACCGTCACGCAGGGCGTGCAAGTGCCGCAGTTGAGCGAGACTGAACAGACGGCTCCGGCGGAGGGTGCGACGCGGTCGGTCGATCTGACGCTGGCGCAGCTTGTCAACTGGACCGCTCAGTCGAACGCCGATTGGCTGACGATCACGAGCGGGATGCAGGGTGCGGGTTCGGCGAGCATTTCCTACACTGTCGGCGCGAATCCGACGGTGACAAGCCGCACGGGGACGCTGACTATCGCGGGAAAAACGCTTACCGTTACGCAGGAAGGCCTCTGGGCGGACGTCTCGTGCGAGGACACGAGTTTCGGCGTGGAGAGCAATTCCGGCTTCATCATGGTGGACACAGAGGGAGCGGGCCAGTGGACCGCGACGACCGACGCGAGCTGGATCCATCTGCTCGACACCGCTGGAAACGGCGCGGGTTCCGTGCTGTTCGTGGTCGACGACTACACGACCACGACGCAGTCGCGCTCCGGCACCATCGCCGTCGCGGGCAAGAAGGTCGTAATTTCGCAGCAGGGCTACGAACTTTCCATCGACCCAGCCGTCGCCGAAATCGGCAGCAACGCCGGCGCCGGTCAGTTCGGCGTCGCCGCGCCGATCGACGCGGTTTGGGAGGCCATCGCGGACTGCGACTGGATCCGCATAATCGGCGCCCGCACGGGCATCGGCGACGGCATCATCCAGTACGAGGTGCTGGACAATCTGACAGGCGAAACGCGCACCGGCCGCATCGTTGTCTCGGGCAAGACCTACACGATCACCCAGCGCACGACGCTTTCGCTCAACACGCAGTCGGTCGGCTCCGGCAACATCGCCGGCGCGGGTTCGTACACGCAGGGGGCACGGGTCGAACTCACGGCCGTGCCGTCCTCGGACTACGTGTTCTCGCACTGGTCAGGCGATGCGGTGGGCGTCTCGAACAAGGTGTCTGTCGTCATGGACAGCGAGAAGAACGTGACGGCGCACTTCATCCCGGAGAACGCGGCGCAGCGTCTCGCGGAGGAGAAGGCCGCGCAAGGCGGGTTCTATACGCGCGACCAGATCCACGCCATGGAACTCGGCAACCTTGTCATCGACGTGGACGATCAGACGGGCAAGGCCCGCATCGGGGTGCAGCTCATGGAAACCTCTGACCTCACGCATCCGGACTGGAAGCCGGTGAACGTGGACAGCGGCGACCTCGACGTCGGCCACGACGGCACCGTCGGAATCAAGACACCCGCGACCGGCAACGCGAAGTTCTTCAAACTTGTCGCCCCGAATCAATGACGACTGACGCTTCCACGTCATGAAAACGACAACTGTGCGGCTTGTAGCCACCGTCCTCTGCGCGATGCTCTGCGGTTGCGGCCGCCGCGCGGAGGACGTTCCGACGGGGACGGCGTTTGCTCCGGCGTCGGCGGACGCGACCTCCGCGCCGGAAGGCGTCCCGGCAAAACCGCCGGTGCGAACGGAGTTCGTCATTCTCCGCGAGCTGGTTAAGCAGCACGCGAAGCAGACGGAGGCGGGGAACGAGGAACTTCTGGAAAGTGTCCGCCGCCATCTCCGCGAACGAGTGGCGGCTGTCCCGGATCAGGGCCGGAACGATGATGAGCGGAACATTCTCAAAGAGGCGAAGGTTTTGGCGGAGCAAAAGAAATAGCGCCGCATGAAGACGGTTCCGCGTGTGCTTTCGGATTCGGAAATGACTTCCGCCGGCGGGGATAGGACAAGCAGGACGGGCAGGACGAGTGGGACCACGGTGGTAAAAGCGCAGGTTGAAAAACTCCGACGGCTGGTAAACAGGCTCCGCTACCGCTGCGCCTTGTTGCACGGCGTTCAGCCGCAGAATTTTGGTGCGATTACAACCACGGATAACACGGATTGTCTGCGCTTACGCATGCCGTACCCTGGACTTGCCGAGCGTGAGCAAGGCGCATCCGTGAAATCCGTGGTTCATCAAGTTCAACTTGCCCGTGCACGCCGAATCGGTGATGCGGAGCGTAGAACATTCTGCGGAGCGGTG
>JAZUJQ010000179.1:0-2506 GCA_045642845.1 Kiritimatiellia bacterium | reverse complement strand
GCGGTCGACCGCGTTCGAGAGAATCGCGCGCGAATCGGCGTCGAGCCCGATGTACGGTGCGTCGAAAATCAGCACCCTCGGATCGGAGAGCAGCGCTCTGGCGAGCAGCGCGCGGCGCGTTTCGCCGTTCGAGAGAGACGCGAGATGGCGCTCGAAAAGATGAGCGATCTTCATTTCGGCGACGACCGCGTTCCGGCGCCCGGCGAAAGCGCGTTCTGAAGCGGCGGTCCGCTCCACGCGCTCGAACGGAGCCGTGTCTTCGACCGAATCCTGCGACAGCCAGGCGGCGAGCGTCGGCGTCGCTTCCTCCTCGGACGAGTTCCAGCGCATCTGCACGTATGCGTCCATCTCCGCGAGCAACGTCGCCTGGCGTTCGAGGGAAACGACGGCCACCGCGCGTTCCGGGTCGGCGTGGCGCCGGCCCTCGAACCCGTACTCGACCTCGACCTCCGGACGGAACAGCGTGCCGGACAACAGCTGCGCGAGGACCGACTTTCCGCAGCCGTTCGGCCCGAGCACGCCCCAATGCTCCCCTCTGCGCCAGACGAAGTCCAACCCCGGGAACAGAGTTCTGTCCCCGAAAACGAGTCCCCCGGCGGGGAAATGCGCTGAAATCATCGGTTTCATGGTCGGGCAATGCTAGCACACCGCGCAAACTCCGGTCCGCGCTTTCTTCGGACTGCCGTGCGCGTCCGCTACCACTTCCAGAACGGCGAAAAGCGGCCGGAGACGCGGCGGGGCGAACCGTCGGGGGCGAATATCTCGCAATCGAGCCTGTCCGGACAGTAGCAGCCGTGCACCGCTTTGTCGAACGCGCGGAGCGCGCGCACCGCGCCACGCGCGGCCGGCGAAGCGAACGCACCGGTTTCTTCGCGCAGACGAGCCTGCTCCGCCGTCGCGTCCGGCGAAAGCGAAGCGTTGTTCCCGGTCATCGCGAACGCCGCGGTGTATTCCGGTATGAGCGAACATTTGACGCCGGAGTCGATCAGCGAGAGATAGAACTTTTTGTCCGCGAGGAATCTGTACGAAAGATCGAAGCGTCCGGAATTCTCCCAGACGCCGCGCCGGAAGAGCACCGTGCAGGAAAGCAGGTAGTTCACGCCGTTGCGCAGGTAGAACCGGCGGGCGGGGATTTCCCGGCGCGCGGCGCGCACGGCGCCGGCGGCGTCGAGCAGGAGATAATCCCCGAACACGAGTCCGATGGAGGCGTTCGATTCGAAAACGCGCTGGGCGGCGGAAAGGGCGTTCGGCAGATACTGCTCGTCGGCGTTGAGCCAGCCCACGACGTCGCACCCTGCGGAGCAGGCGTCGTCCAACCCGCGCGCGATCGCGTCGTACAACCCGGAATCAGGACCGCGGAGATAGTCGCAGCCGCAGGCGAGCGCGAGGTCCTCTACCGGTTCGCGGGAACGGTCGGACTCGCGCACGAAATGCACGACCTCCGCGTCGCGTGCCGCGGTGCGGCACCGCGCCACCGACGCGGCGCACGCGGCGAACGTCCGGCGGGCGTCGAGCACCGGCGTCACCACGCCGAATTTTCCGATGCGGGGAGTCTTCATTTCACGTCGTGGGGCGGTGCGGACGCCGGCGCGGAGAGGGCGGATTCCGCGGCGTCGCGTTTCAACAGAATCGGGAACATGACCGCAAGCCATACGGCGGCGGAAAGCCATGCGAGCGGATGGACGCAGGCGATGCCCAGGAACCCGTACCGGTGCATGAGCGGGAACGCACTGGCCGCGCGGGCGATCAGTTCCAGCACGCCGCCGATGAACGGGACGGCGGCGTGGCCCATGCCCTGCAGCACGTTGCGGTACACGTTGACCGCCACGAGGGCGATCATGAAGAACGAAAAGGTGCGCAGATACGTCGCTATGTCGCGGACGACCGCGGGGTCCGGCGCGCCTTTGCAGAACAACCGCGCCACGGGGGTTTCGATGAACCAGAACACGACGCCGGCGGCGACGGCGTAGAGCGACATCACCAGCATGATGGAACGCGTGCCGTCGCGGATGCGGTCGATGCGGCGCGCGCCGATGTTCTGCGCGGCGTAGGCGGGCAGCGCGCCGCCGACCGCGTTGATCGGCGCGAAGAACAGAAATTCGGCCGCCGCGGTGATTCCGATGGTCGCGACGGCGGCCTCGCCGAGCGTGTTGCAGGCGGCCTGGTTCACGAGCGCGCCGACGGCCGTGATGGAAAACTGCAGCCCCATCGGAAGCGAAATTTCAAGGTGCCGCCACATGAAACGCCAGTCGATGCGGAAGTCCGCGCGGCGCAGGCGCATCGTTTCGTAACGGCGCACTCCGATGAACCACGCGACCGCGGCCGACGCGACGTTCGCGACCGTCGTCGCCGCTGCGACGCCGGCGGCGCCCATGTCCATGGCGACCACGAACAGCACGTTCAGAGCGATGTTCAGCACGGCGGACAGAATCAGAACGATCATCGGCGTCACGCTGTCGCCCAGCGCGCGCAGAATGTTCGAGATCAGACCGTTCAACGCCGCCGG
>JAZUJQ010000178.1:0-5035 GCA_045642845.1 Kiritimatiellia bacterium | reverse complement strand
CATGTTCGATTGCGTCATGCCGACCCGTCACGCCCGCAACGGTTCCGCTTTCGTCAGAAACGGCACGCTTCAGGTGAAAGCCGGGCGTTACGCCCGCGACACCGGTCCGGTCGAAGAGGGGTGCGGCTGCTATTGCTGCAGGAATTTTTCCAGAGCGTACGTGCGCCACCTCCTCAACACGCGCGAGATCCTCGGCGAACGTCTCCTTACCATCCACAACATCCACGTTTACATGACTTTCATGCGCGAACTGCGCGCATCCATCGAAAACAACACGTTCCAGGAATTCCGCCGCAAGGCGTGGAACGATCTCAGAAACGCAAATCCATGAACTATCTGTTCCCGATTCTCGCTCAGGCCGAAGCCGCGACTCCGCCGCAGGGTTCCATCCTCGGCAGCCCGATGGTGATGCTCGCCCTGATGTTCGCCATCTTCTATTTTCTGCTCATCCGTCCGCAGCAGCGCCGCGAAAAGGAGCGCAAGCAGCAGATTTCCGAACTCCGCGCCGGCGTCCGCATCCTTTTCTGCGGCGGCATGATCGGAGTCATCAAGGAAGTCAAGGACGCCACGTTCATGGTCGAAGTCGCCAGCGGCACGGTCGTCGAGATCGCGCGCGGCGCGGTCGAACGTCCGCTCGCGGACGGCGCGGCCGAACCGGCGAAGAAATGATCGGTTTTAAAACAAGACAACAAGAAAGACAACGCAATGAAACTCGTTAAATGGCTCGTCGTGGCCTTTTTGGTCGCCACTTCCATGGTCCTGCTTCTGCCGACGGAAAAGAAGGTCCGTCTCGGCCTCGATCTGCAGGGCGGATATTCGTTCACCGTCGAACTTGACGAGGACGCTCTCGTCGAAATGATCCGCGAGGATCATCCGGACGCCCCCGATGCGGAGATCGACAACCTCGTCACCACGGCCCGCGCTTCCGCGAATGAGACCGCGATCGAAATCATCCGCAACCGCATCGATTCGATCGGCACGGAAGAACCCGTCATCACCAAGGACAGCCGCGGCCGCATTTCCGTGCAGATGCCCGGCGCCAGCGACGCCCAGCGCGAGCGCGCCGAAAAGATGATCCGCTCCGCGGCGTTCCTCGAATTCCGTCTCGTCGCGCGCGATTCCGACGCCCGTTGCAACCAGCTTCTCGACGCCGGCAAGGCGCCGCAGGGCTACAAGATCGCCGACATGGGCGACAAGGGTCTCTGCTACGTGCGCGACAAGGATCAGCCCGAGCCTTCGCCGTCCGCGCTGCGCTCTTTCGGCAATCCCGGCCAGAACAACGTTTTCATGCTCGAAAAGGATTTGATCGGCGACAACGAAATCTATCATCCGATCATCGTCAAGCGCCGCGCCGAGCTCACGGGCGCCCGTCTTTCCAAGGCCGGCGTTTCGACCGACGAATACGGCAAGGTCGTGGTTTCCCTGCGTTTCGACGCCGAGGGCACCAAGAAGTTCGCCAAGGTCACCAAGAACCACTGCACGACGGCCACCCGTCAGGGCGACCGCCTCGCCGTCGTGCTCGACGGCGTTGTCCATTCTTCGCCCGTGCTCAAGTGCCCGATCCTCAACGGCTCCGCCGTCATCGAAGGCAATTTCACCTACGCCGAAGCCGCCGTTCTCAAGAACGTGCTCAACGCCGGCGCCATGCCCGCTCCGCTCAAGGTGCTCTCCAAGCGTTTCGTCAATCCGACGCTCGGCGAAGACTCCATCCGCAACGCCACGCTCGCCGTCTACGTCGGCGTCGGCGCGGTTCTCGTGTTCATGCTGTTCTACTACCGCGGCATGGGCATCGTGGCGGACATCGCACTGTGCATGAGCTTCATCCTGCTCCCGCTGTGCGCGGTTCTGGCCTCCGGCCTTCTTTCGCAGTGCACTTCCGACGCCACTTTCTCCGGCGGCTCGCTCCTGCGTCTGCCGGTGCTCACGCTGCCCGGCATCGCCGGTCTGCTGCTTTCCGTCGGCATGGCCGTCGACGCCAACGTGCTCATCTACGAACGCACCCGCGAGGAACTCGAAGCGGGCCGTCCGACGTTCGCCGCCATCATGGCCGGTTACGAGCGCGCGTTTTCCGCCATTTTCGACGGCAACCTCACGACCATCATCACCGGCATCGTGCTCTTCATCGTCGGCACGGGTCTCATCCGCGGCTTCGCCGTCACGCTCGTGGCCGGCATCATCGGTTCGATGTTCACCGCGCTTTTCGTGACGAAACTCGTGTTCGCTTCCGCCGTCAAGGAAACGACCAAGTGGAAGCCCGGCATGATGCGCTTCGTGAAGAAGTCCGTGAACTTCCCGTTCGTCGCCAATTTCAAGAAGTACGCCGTGGTTTCGGTCGCGATCATCGTCGTGTCCTGCGCGATCACCGTCGTGCGCGGCCTCGGCAATCCGTCGTCCGTGTTCGGTGTCGACTTCACCGGCGGCGCACGCGTCTCCTACGAGGTCTCCGCTCCCGAAGGCGGCGAACTTCCCGCTCCGGCCGACCTGCTCGCCGCGGTCCGCGAAGCGGCGGACAAAGTCGGAATCGACGATGCCGCGCCCCAGGTGCAGCAGTCCGAAGACGGCGTCACGCAGTTCCTTGAAATCAAGACCGTCAAGACCGATGTCGACGGCAAGGAGGTTTCCGAGGTGCTCAATTCCGCGCTCGACGACTGCAACCTCGCCCAGTTCAAGTTCCTCGATGTCGATTCCATCGGTTCGCAGGTCGGCTCCGACCTCAAGAAGTCCGCTTTCTGGGCGGTTCTTCTTTCCACGATAGCGATGCTCGTCTACATCGGGTTCCGTTTCGAGTTCGGTTTCGGTCTCGGCGCCATCGTCGCGCTCGTGCACGACGTCCTCATCACGATCGGTCTCTTCGGCTGCGTGAAGTGGCAGTTCAATCTCACGATCGTCGCGGCGCTCCTCACGATCGTCGGTTACGGCGTCAACGACACGATCGTGCTCTTCGACCGCGTCCGCGAGGATCTCAAGAAGGATCAGAAGTCCGACTTCCGCGCCATCGTGAACAACGCGATCAACGCCACGCTCTCCCGCACCGTGCTGACGTCCGTGACGACGCTTCTCCCGGTCATCGCCCTCATCGTTTTCTGCCAGGGCGACATCCGCGGCTTCGGCATCTGCATGCTGATCGGCCTCATCACTTCGACCTTCTCGTCGATCTTCATCGCTTCGCCGGTGATGCTCGCCTTCTACGGCAACAAGCGTCCCGACATGCGCAAGTAATCGGCTGTGCTCGATTACAATTACCACACGCACACTCCACGTTGCCATCACGCGACGTGCAGTGTGCGTGAGTCCATAGAGAGCGCCATTGCGGCCGGCTACAAAAAACTGGGATTCTCGGATCATTCGCCCATGCCGTTCAAAACGCCGGGCTATGATTCCGGTTTCAGAATGGCGCTCGCCGATGTTCCCGGCTACGTGGCCGAAATTTCCGCGCTGCGCGATGAATACGCCGGCGCGATAGACGTTTTCATCGGGCTCGAGGTGGAGTGCTACGAGGAGAATTTCGAAGATTTTTTGAAATTCATCCGTCCGTTTCCGCTCGATTACGCCATTCTCGGGCAGCACTTCATCGGCCGCGAGGAGGACGGCGACAGTTCGTTCGGTCCGAAAGATCCGATCGGAGGATACGACCGCTACGTCGAGCGCGTGATCGTCGCGGCCGAATCCGGATTCTTTTCCTACATCGCCCACCCGGACGTTTTCAGAACCGATTATTCCGATCCGTCGATACGCGGCAAGGCCGGCGCCATGCTCGCCCGGCTCAAGGAGCTCGACATGCCGATCGAAATAAACAGGCTCGGTCTGGTGACGCACCGTCATTATCCCTGCGAGGATTTTTTCAGACTTGCGGCCGACATAGGCAACGATGTCGTAGTCGGCATCGACGCGCACGACGCCGCTTCGCTTCTCAATGCGGAGTCCGCGCGGGCGTGCCTTGATTTCGCTTCGGCCTGCGGCGTGAACGTCCTCCGCGAAGTGAATCTCCGCAAACCGTGACCTGCGTTTTTCCCGTCGACGTTCCGCGCGCATGCGCCGGAATGCAAAAAACAGCACGATGTCGAATATGAAAATCACCAATGCCTTCGTTCTGCCGGTTGTCTGCCTGTCCCTTGCCGTGTATCCGACGCTCGCCGCGGCGGATGAAAAAGAATCCGGAGTCACGGAATCCGCGGCCGACGCCGTCACGGAAGTCCGTGACGCCGCTCCGGATGTTCTGGAGGAATTCCGCGACGGAATCAGGTCCAACTGGCGTAAGCTTTCGGAGCGCTGCTCGGAACTCATTGAACTTCAGGACGAGATGCCGCGGTTGCCGGAAAAAGCCTGGTTCAAAAGGGATCGCAGGGATCAGAACGACAGAATCCGCGAGCAATTGCAGCGGATCCGCGCATTGCTGCTTTCCACGGATTCCGGAAAAATCCTTGCGGACATAGAGACGATAGATGCGAAAATCGCCGATGTGGACGACGATATCCGCGATGCAAAGGAGAAGAAGTTCATAAATCCGGGCAATGATGAAAAGTACGATGCGAAAATCGCGAAATGCGAGGCCAAACGCCGTGCGTTGGAGGAACGCCGTGCAGAGGCCGCCGGCATCGTCCTCGCGGAACTTGACGAAATCGGGCTCCGCATGTCCGGCGATGCCGCGGAGAAGTGCATTTTCACCGTGAACGTCGAGGATCTCATCGACGCCGCGGTCGTTGCAAAGCACGTCGGACTCGTGGTCGAAGCGCTTGGAGAGCAGATGAAGTCGCAAAGCGGCGATGTCGTCGCCGCGAAACGGTACTACGGCGTGTACGTGGCCATGCTCGAAGTCCAGAAATCGTGTTTCGACGACTATCTCGGCAAAAGCCGCGAGGGTCCGTGGCGCCGTCGTCTCGCCGAAATCCGCAATGAGGCCGCGGAACAGCGCGCCGCCGCGCTTCGCGGCGCCGGAGATGCGTCTTTCGACGATTCCCAGCGCGCGGTGTTCCGCAAAAACGCCGAAGTGAAGTCGGAGGCCAAGCGGTCTTAGGAAGACAAATTAAATCCTCAA
>JAZUJQ010000177.1:0-3771 GCA_045642845.1 Kiritimatiellia bacterium | reverse complement strand
CATCGCGCGTTTCGTTGCCCTGGAAATCGGTGATGGTCACGCGTCCGGCGCCGGGCACGCGCACGGGGACGTCGCGGCCGGCGACGGATGCGCACGCGAACAGCACCGCCTTCCCGCCGTCTTCGAACAGCCAGAACGTGCCGCCCTCGTGGAAGAATTTGCCCAACGGTTTGGCGTACGCCAGTTTGCCCTGAACCACGGCGAGCGTGGCGGCGACGGGGCGCGGCGTGTTTGCATCGAGCAGATAAGTCCAGTTGCCGGCGGCATGCGGCGAGCCGCCGAAGTAAATCACGAAACGCGCGCCGGCGCACAGGACGTCGGGCCAGCGCGTCATCACGTGGCGGCACTGGTCGCGGCTTTTGGCGAGAGTCTGGCGGGCGTCCATGTTCCAGACGGACATGCCGGCCGCGCTCTCGTTGTCGGCCACGGCCACCTTGCGTTCGAGGCCGCGGGCGACCAGATCGTCCCGCGCTCCGGTGACGCCCGCGTAGTCCGAATAGTGGACGGGCAGCACGTCGATCCACTCCGCCACGCCGGCGTTGAGCAGGTCGACGCGGTAGTTGTGCGGCCAGAGCCCGCCGGCGAGCTGGATCACGAACGACGGATCGACCGCCTTCGCGGCCTTCGTGCCGGTCCTGCACATTTCCAGATACGTCGCGACGGGATCGGCGCATTTTCCGCCCGGCACGATTTCATTGAGCCATTCCCAGCCGAGCAGTTTGCCCTTGTAGCGCTGTGAAAGTTTCGTGACCGCCTCGCCCCACGCGCGCATGTCGACCGGCGCAGGTTCGAAGCCGAACCCGTGCATGCCTGCCGGAAGAGCCCATGTCGGCGCGCCCTGGAGGGAAATCCACGGCTTGAGGCCGGCGCCTGCGTTCGCGTCGATGCGTGCGTCGAGCGAAGCGAGATTCCACACGCCGCGGCCGGGCTCGATTCCTCCCCAGCCGACGAAATGGCGGACGTACGTGAAGCCCATCTTCGCAGCGAGTTCGGAGAGATCCGGCGTGGCGATGTCGGTCGCACCGAACGGAGTGCGCTTGCCGGGTCTGCGCTCGAAGCGCGGAATCGTGCCGAAGAACGTGTGATTCTCGCCCACGTCCGGCACGGTCAGCGTGGCTGAAAAGACGCCGCGCTTCGCAAGTCCGCTCAAAGCGATCGGCTGAGTTTTGCGCGAGGAATCGAGCGGAACGGTTTTCTCGAGCACCGTCGAGCCCGAGATGTCGCGCACGACGAGTCTGGCGTCGCACGAACGCGGCGGGCAGCCCCACGCGAGGTTCAGCACGGGCGTTTCATCGTAAGCGAACAGACCGCCCGGCGCGGCCGCTTCAAGCCGGAATGTCTTGTTTTCAGCGACGATTTCCGCACTGCCGCCGCGCACGTCCCACGGCCATTCCCTGCCGTCCGGAGAAACGAATTTAGCAAGGAAAAACATGCTGTTGTAGCGATAGGTCTGCCCGACGTCCCACGTGAACTCGACGGCTCCGTCGCCGGGCTGGACCTCGCGCGTGATCGGATGCAGCCCCTGGTAACCGATGTGCTGGCGCTTGGTGTTGACCGTGCCGTCGGGATTGTCGATCCACGGACCGAGCGGCATCACTTTGATGAGCGTCGGCTTCGGGCCCCACGTCTCGGAAGCGTCAAGATGATATTTGACCGGCAGCACGAGTTTGTCGCCCTTCGTCACCGGCTTGGCGCACGGACCGATGAGAATGAAGCTCTTTTTCCACGTGATTCCCGACGGCGCCGCAGGGTACTGCGACGGCGCGGGCGTCCGTCCGGGCGCGGCCGCCTTCGACTTTCCGCCGGTGTATTTCACCGTGGTGTGGCTGTCGCCCACTTTGCGGTTGAAATCGCCGTCCGGCGCAAGAAACACCAGAACGTCCATACGGTCGAGACCGTCCTTTACGTCGGGACGCTTGCGGAAGGTCACGGTCTTTCCGGGAAACGCGTCCTGCGGCGGCGTGTAGTGCCCCATGATTCCGCCCCAGCCGTCCACCTTGAGCCAGTGGAGGTCGCACGCGACCTTCATGCCGGACGGAATCCCCTTTTTCGGCGTGACCCGCACCACCAGCTGTTCGCCGTCCGACCACGAATCTTCGCCGTTCACCGTGCACCAATTGCTCTCGGTGGTCTGCTGTTTCGCCTGAACCGACGCGGCCGCCAGAAGCGCTACCGCCAAAAAACGAAGACGCATCATGTTTTCCCCCGTTGCTTGATCTGAATCACATCACGTTCCATTTTTTCGTTGAAATCCCGGAAAACGCACCGGATGGATGTGATTATAGGAGTTGCGCGGGCGCCGCGCAACCAGCACGAAATTGCATCTTCAACGCTCCGCGCCCGGAATCGGGCGAAGCGGCGCACAGCCGCAGACTTTCGGCGTGATTGAAATCGAATCGATCGCGGTCGAGCAATTCTGTAATTCCGTTCTGCTCCAAATCCCGTGCGCGCCGGATCGGCGGTGCGGAGCGCAGTACATTCGGCGAAGCGGCTTGTCCGCCGCAGCCAAAAGGGCGCGGCTCACTCCGCCGGGTTCCGCAGGACTCTTTCGGCCACGGCGTTGTAAATGACCGGATAGCCGCGGTCTTTGCTCCAGTGGTATATGTCCCCGCCGCCGTTGGCGTAATCGAGGTGATCGATCAGAAGCGAGTAAGCGTCAAGCGTTTCCACGCCCTCTTCCGCCATGACTTTTCCGGCGATGTCGTTGAGGCGGAGCACGACGTCGTTGGCCGGGCCGACCTCCGTCGCGGGCTCGCCTTTGGGAACGGCCTTGAGCTGCGGAGTCGTCATGACGTAGACGAGTCTGGCGTCCGGCGCGCCCTTTCGGAACGCGCGGACCATGGAACGGTAGCACTCCTCGACCTTCTCGTCGGGAACGGATTCCGGCCGCCAGTGAAGCGAATGCAGTCCGTTGTTGAAGAAGATGAAATCGAAAGGCGCGACGGACGCGACCTCGGAAAAAATCCGTTCGTCGACGGGGCCGGGATTCATGCAGCTGTTGCACCAGTCGAACACGTACGCCTTGCCTTCGAGCGTCCTGCGCAGCCCGGGCGAATAGCCGAGCATGATCGAATCGCCGTGGCAGAGCACGCGCGGTCTGGATTCGTCGGAGAAATCGCCGGGACCGTTGACGAACCAACCGTCGCCGGACCTGATGCCGACGGCCGGAATCTTTTTCTCGCCGGAGGCCATGAACGGTTCATCCGGCCCGTAAACGTCGAGCGACGCGAGTGCAAGTCCGGTCCAGGGTTTCACCGCTGGATCGACGGACTCCGGCATGCGGCCGACGCTTATCGGCTCGAGATTGGGAACGATGCGCTTGAACCACCGGTTGAGCGGGATGTCGTCCATGTAGACCGTCACAACGCCGTCGCGCGACTTGAGCGCGAAAAAACGGGTTTCGCCGGGATGCGCCACGAAACGGATTTTTCCGTTGCGCATCGTTTCCCCGCCCACGTCGACCACGATCGATCCGCCGTCGGCGCCCGGAGCGCCGCGCAGCGAAACGGCCCAGCCGGTGTCCCCGACACGCTGCGAAAAAAGAACGGCGAGACGTTCGTCGCCGTCGTTCCATCCGTCTCCGAACGTCACCGCGGCGCGCACGGCGAACGCCCCGGCGTCGGGAATCGCTTGATTCGGGATCTCGAACGAAGCGTCCGGCGCAAGCGCGCGCGGTCCGTCCGCGACGAGCGCGGCGCCGTCGTTCGCAAGACTCCACAGCGGCTCCGTTCCGATCTGTATGCGGGCCTTGGCCAAGGCGGCGGAGGCGAA
>JAZUJQ010000176.1:0-2059 GCA_045642845.1 Kiritimatiellia bacterium | reverse complement strand
CGTGCGCGGTCGGTCGGTTCATTTCGGCTGACGTCACGCCTTGCGTTCCGCGAGGCGTTTGGTGAGCGCGGGCACGACTTCGTTGAGATCGCCGACGATGCCGACGTCGGCCACCTGGAAGATGGGCGCGTTCGGATCTTTGTTGATCGCGACGATGAAGTCCGAACTCTGCATTCCGCTGAGGTGCTGGATCGCGCCGGATATGCCCACGGCCACGTAGAGCTTCGGACACACGGTCTTTCCGGTCTGTCCCACCTGGTGGAGGGACGAAACCCAACCGGCGTCGGCGACCGGACGCGAGACGCCGAGCACGCCGCCGAGTTCTTTGGCGAGATCGCGCACGAGCGAAAGTTTGTCGGGCGTGCCGAGACCGCGTCCGCCGGAGACGATGATCTGCGCCTCGGCGAGATTGACGACGTCCCCGCTTTCCTCCTTGACGATTTTCACGCGCTTCATGCGGCACGGCGCTCCGGAGAGATCGACCGCGACTTTCACGATCTCCGGCGCCGCCGGATTTTCGAGACGCGCTTTGCGGAAGACGTTCGAACGAACGGTCGACATCTGCGGGCGCGTGCCTTCGCAGGTGATCGTCGCCATGATGTTGCCTCCGAACGCGGGGCGCGTCTGAAGCAGGACTTTTTTCTCGACGTCGAATTCAAGCTGCGTGCAGTCCGCCGTGAGACCGGTGTGCAGCACGGAAGCGATCGTCGGAGCGAGCGAACGGCCGATCGACGTCGCGCCGAACAGCAGGATTTCCGGTTTGCGTTCGCGCACCAGCGCGCAGAATTCCTCGGAGAACCAGTCGTTCTGGTAGTAGGCGAACTTGGGATCGTCGGCTATGTAGATTTTCTCCGCGCCGTACGCGGCAAGTTCATCCGTGAAAGCCGCGCCGTTTTCCGAAAGCACGACGGCGCAGAGCGTGTAACCCGAAGAGGCGGCGAGTTCGCGGCCCTTCGAAAGAAGTTCGCGGACGACGGGTTCGAGCGCTCCGTCGCGCGTTTCGGCGTAAATCCAGATTTCGTTTTTCATTGCGCGGAAGTTCAGATGAGGTGACGCTCTTCAAGAACGGCGACGAGTTTGTCGACCTGTTCGGACGGACGGCCTTCGAGCATCGTCCGGGCGGATTTGACCGGCGGCGCGAAGACTTTCGTCACGCGCGTGGGCGAGCCGGCGAGGCCGATGCATGCGGGATCCGGGTTGAGATCCGCGCAGCCCCACGTCGTGATCGGCGCGGTTTTCGACGCCATCTTGAGGCGCAGGTGCGGCAGGCGCAGTTCTCCGGCTTCGTGCACGACGGTGAGCGCGCACGGACGCTGGATTTCCCATTCTTCGTAACCGTCTTCCGTCGTGCGCGTCACTTTGAACGTTTTTTCGTCGAGCACTTCGACGTCCTTGACGTAGGTGAGGCAGGGGAGTCCGAGATTGTTCGCGATGCCGGGGCCGACCTGCCCGGTGTCGCCGTCGGTCGCCTGTTTTCCGAACAGCACGAGGTCGAAATCGCCGAGCTTCTTCACGGCGAGCGCGAGCGTGTATCCCGTCGCCCACGTGTCGGCCCCGCCGAATTCGCGGCCGGACACGAGCACGCCGGCGTCGGCGCCGACCGACATCGCCGTGCGCAGCACGGCCTCGGCCTGCGGCGGCCCCATGGTGATCGCGGTGACCGTCGTGCCGGGATTCTTCTCTTTGAGTTTGAGCGCGACTTCAAGCGCGTTCTCGTCGAACGGATTCATGACCGCCGGCACGCCGGCGCGGTTCAGCCGGTTCGTGGTGCGGTCGATCGTGACCTTGTCGGAATCCGGAACCTGTTTGATGCAGACTATGATTTTCATGTTCTGTCGGTTGTGAAACTAGCTCAAATTCTAGCGAAAATGGCCGCGTGAAACAATGTCCGCCTCCGACGGATTTCCGGGCGCCGCGGGACGCGGATCCGGCACGGGCAAAAGAGACGCGCACCGGAAATCTGACCTCGGGTCGATTTCCGATGCGCGGCGATGCGGACGAACGGGCTTTGCTCAGACGCCGGCCGCGACCTTCGTGCGGAGACGGGCGCTCTTGCCCT
>JAZUJQ010000175.1:0-1568 GCA_045642845.1 Kiritimatiellia bacterium | reverse complement strand
TGAAGGACGTCGACATCCTCATCCGCCACCCGGAGGCGTTCGCTGTCGGCGACATTCTCGCCTAAATGTTGCAGGGCCGGCGGCCGCCGTTCATTTCCTCGGCGCTGCCGTGTAGCCGTTTCTGATCTGCTCAACGGCCATGCGGAAGCCGCCGGCCCGGCACTTCTCGAAAGGAACACAGCCATGAAGAAGACAATTCTCGCGGCGCGTGCCGCAACGTTCGCCGCCGTCACGTTCGCCGCGTTCGACTTCTCGACCGCGCGGACAATCCCGGTACTCGCCCCGACCGAAATCTCGGCCGGCACGACGAACGCAACGACGGTCGCCGACGTTCGCGGACTTCGCGGCACGGCCGAGGTGATCGTGTACGCGTCCGCAGCAAGCAACCGCACCGAACTCACCGCGACCCTCTACGCGACCAACCGCACCGACGGCGGCTGGACGAAGTACACCGAGCGCAAGGCGACGACCGAAGACGCGGTCATCCTTCGCCTTCCGTTCGCTGGAATCTACCAGCCCGGCGTTTTGAAGGTCGAGGTCGGGAGCATTGGAGCGGCAACCACCGCCTCGGCGCTCATTCTGTCGAATTGAATCTCGCCGGGCGCGCCGTCAATTTGCCGCGACGCGCCCGGCGCATTTGAAAGGACGACCAAATGCGCCGACAATGGGTTTATCTAATCCCGAAAAAGCGCAACACGCACGGACGGCTCCTCGCGGCCGTCGTCGCAATTATGGCGGTCGCCGTCGTCGCGGCCGTCGCATTTTTCACCAAATGGCCGTGAGCGCGCGCAAATGATAACCGCCTGTCACTCATGCGCGACGAACGCGGAGATCGCGCAATATGTCGCGGCGCTTGAAAAGGCGGAAGCGGCAAACGACCCAGCAGCGCTCGAAGACGCCGAGAAATGGCGCAAACGGCTCGTGTCGAGGTGTAAGGATTGCAAACGGGCGACAAAACACGACGACCTCCGCATACTGCACTCGCCGCACAACCGCGACGAACTAACCCCGCAAAGAATCCAGTACACGCCAAACGGCAAATTGGCGAACTTCGACACGGACGACGAAGACGCGCTGCGCGCGCTCATCTACACGGCGACCGCACTTGATCCGCTGCAATTTGTCGTCGCCCTGCACGTCGCGAGACGCGGAACGGCCCGGACTGTCGCCGAAGCCGTCGCCGACTTCGCGGCAACCGTTCGATCGTACAAAACGCATAAAGGCGGAATCCAGCGCGCGACGAGCACCGCGAAGTTTGCGTCAATCTCGAAGAAGTTGAAGGTCGTCGCAGCCGTTCGAGTATGGGCGAAGGGACGCGCCGGCCCCGGCCGCAAAGCGAAAGGCAAAGACGAATGACCGAAACAGACGTCGAACCATTGCGCGATTTTCTCGCAGCACTACTTGGCCTGTCGGACATGAACGCAGCCGTCGCGCTACTTGCGGCGAAAGGAAAAAGCCCGGCTGAAATTGGAAACCAACTCGCCGAAATATGCGCGCCGAACGGCCAGGCCGACGAACTGGCGCAACGCCTACGCACCCCGGAAGCCGCGCGGCAATATGTCCGCGAC
>JAZUJQ010000174.1:0-2375 GCA_045642845.1 Kiritimatiellia bacterium | reverse complement strand
TTGCAGCGGCGGAGCCGCCCGTTCGGACGCGAATTTTCGTGTTTCAGCCCGAAGGGCTCGGCCGGACGGGGCGACAAGCCGCCGTTCCAGCGCAGAAAACCGCGCTTTTCAGCGGCTATGAAAAATCAGGGATAAGCGTGTCAAATCGCGCTCAAACGCAATTTCGTTTTGTGGCGATTATTCAGTCGCCCGCGGAGTTCTTTTCTGACAAGCGGTCGGGAGACCGCTTCCCCGTTCTTTAGGCCGACCGAGCCGAAGTCGATTTAAAATCCAACAACGGTGTTCGCTGACCGGCTACAAAATATCAAACTTTCCGCTTGCTTTTCGTGTCGGCAGTGTGCTACAATCTTCACTGCTTGAAGGTGTAGCTTTTCGCGGGTGTGAAGGCGGTGCCGGAGGGCTGGAATTTCACCAATGAAAAAAACGGGTAAAGTCCAAAAAGAGTTCGGACAATCGGACTTTCAAAATTATGGTTTGCCGAGGTGCGCCAAGGGGAACGACGGTCGCGTTTTGCTGTTGGATATCGCGGATGGATTGACGTTTACGACGAAAACGCTGTCCTTCGGAAAGGTTGAAAAGTGAAGAACTTGTTTTCAGCTACGGCCGCATCACTCGCCCTCTTGTCGACCTTCGCGGGCGGGCGGACGAGCTCGCCGTCCGGGATTGACGCGGTGATTTCGGAACTGCGGCGGTTCACGCAGTCGAACGGGACGATCGTCGACTTCGCGGGAGGCAATGGCGAGGTCGAGCTGCCGACGCCCGAGGAGTGCCGGCTCGGCAAGCCGAACGCCATCGGCTGGGCGGTGCCGATCTCGAATTCTCCGTTTTTCACGGGCGACTACCTCTACGCGCTCGTCCAACTGTACGGGAAGGCGCCGACGGACGCAATCGCCGCGGAGGCGCGGCATCTCTTCGGCGGGCTCCGCGTCCTGCAGGACGTCTGCGAGCGCCCCGGGTGCATCGCCCGCGGCACGGGTGCGGACGGGAAGTGTCACTACGCGATGAGTTCGAACGACGGGGTTGTTCCGTTTCTGCTCGGGCTCGAGGCCTACATGGACTCGCCGATCTCGACCGCCGCGGAGAAAGCGGATTGCCGCCGGCGACTGCTGGCCGAGCTGCATGCGCTCGAGGACAACGGCTGGCGCGTGCCGGGCGAGACGCCCGAGTATGACAGCAGCGGGTTTAACGACAAGGCGGGGCCGAACCCATGGCCATGGGCCCGCTGGTGCCAGGCGACGCACCTCCTTTACGCAGTCGGGCTTCTCGACCGGCTGGAGGGAACGGAGCGCCGGAAGGCGAAACTCGAGGAGAAACTGGCGGACGGCAAGACGCGGTATGAGACGCTGGCCGGATGTCCGGGCTTCAAACCGCATGAGAACTGGTACTCGTCGCATTCGGTTCTGATCACGAGGCGACTTTCGGAGGACAAGTCCGATTCCCGGCTGGCGGATGCCGCGGCGGCTTCGCTTGCGCGGATCGGCGCGACGGCGGTTGACGCGATCGGCGAATGGCGCAAGTACCGTCCGAACCTCGGATTCTCCACCGACTGGCGCGTCCAGAACAAGGTCTGGAAGCCGCAGAGGAACTCGGCCGAGTCCGAGGATCTCGGAAAGTCCGGACAGCGGAAGCTCTGGCACGACGTCTCGCCGGCGATTCCCGAGGAGTGGAACCATGTCATGGCGCCGTTTTCGGCGATGTGGAACGCCGCGCTCGCGGGCGACGATGCGACGCGGCGGCGAGTCCGGGAGGAGATGTCCGCCGCGCCCGCCGGGGTGGACTTCCGCACCCTTCACTTCGCCGGCTTCTTCTTCATTGTCAACGCATGGTCGGAACTACAGTGAGGATTGCTGCGGTGATGACACGGTGCGAAGAAAACGGTGAACTCAATCACTACGGGATGCACTCTTGTAAAAGCAAGGAAAGGCCACCACGCAAGATGAAAACAAAGACTGCGGTTCTGAATGGAAAGCCGGATGCGGGAAATCCGCACGTACGGTTTGACGAGGGGGAAGTCGCATCGGCGAAGCCGAGGCGTGGGTCTCTACTCCACAAGCACATGGTCAGGGGATTCGTTTGCCTTGCGTTCGCCGCGGGCGTTTCGTCCGTCGCGTTCGGATACAAGGATGACTACATCACGACGACGGACGATTCGGTCGTGTTCAAGGAGGTGGGCGGACGCAAGGTCTACGTCTTCACGAACACCGCGGCGGCCGCGACGCTGACGTTCCAGCAGAAGATGACGCTCGAGGAGGCGCTCGTCGTGGGCGGCGGCGGCGCGGGCGTCGGCTTCCACGGCGCGGGCGGCGGCGGTGGCGGCGTCCTTGATCTCAAGGCGCGGACGTTCTGTCCCGAGGCCGCGCAAATTTCGCTCACGG
>JAZUJQ010000173.1:0-3980 GCA_045642845.1 Kiritimatiellia bacterium | reverse complement strand
CACATCATCGAAAGCGCGATGTCATTTCTCGGCAACCCGAAGCCCGTCTACGCCTCCGCCGGTTGCTGGACGTTCCTCGGCGACAAGCCCTCCGAAGTCATGTCGATGTGGCCCGGCTGGGACTACAAGACCTACACGGTCGAGGACTTCGCCTGCGGCCAGATCCGTTTCGACAACGGCACGATCATGCAGATCGAGGCCTCGTTCGCGGATCATCAGAAGGAGCACGACGTCGAAGACTGGTGGGCCTACGGCACGAAGGGCGCCTGCAACTGGTCCACGTCCGAAATCTACCGCGACGAGCACGGCATGATGGTCAACATGACGCCGGCGTTCATGCCCGAATCCGGCTGGGACTACATCTTCGTCCGCAAGCTCCAGAACTGGGTCGACGCCTGCCTCAAAGGCACGCCTCAGGGCGCCTCGGGCGAGATCGGACTCAACGTCCAGAAGATTCTCTGCGGTCTCTACGACTCCGCGAAAGTCGGCCACGAAATCAAAATCAAAGACTGATCGCATATGGTCCTGTGTGAAAAAAGAACGGGCGGCAAATCCACCGCCCTCGTCGCGCTGTGCGCCGCGACGGTCGTCTTCTGCGGTTGCGAAGACGATCATCCGGAACACGCAACTTGGAACGGCAATCAGACGCAGCCCGCCGTCGCGGCGAAAGCGGCGGACGGAACGGAGCAACCCGCCGCCGCGGCCACGGAACCGGTTTCCGAATCCATCGTCGGCGTTTGGAAGCTTTCCGGCGCCGGCGGAACGTGGTACGCGCACTTCGGGTCCGACGGCACCTGGAAAATCTCGGACGATGCGGAGGGCTCCGCCCGCCGCGTCTACGGGAATTACACCGTCTCCGGCGGCTCTTTCAAGGGTGATATGGAAAACCCCGGCGTGGGCGAAGGCGAAATCAGCGGCACGTTCCAGGACGGAACCATGGCGATGGATTTCGTGGAACACTGGCACACGCCCTACAAGCACGTCGCCTACACCGGCCCGAAACTGTAATCCCGCGATTTGCTAGAATTGCGGCGCAATGCGCGAACGTGACGGAGAATTCTTTTCCGACGCGTCGGCGGCGGTGTTCTCACCTCCGCGCGACGCGCGTCGCGTCGTGTTCCCGGAGGGCGCCGCGCTGGCCGCGCTGGCCGAAACGTTCCGGCGCGATCCGGACGTCCCGTGCACGCTGTGCGTGCTGCCCGACGCGCGCGCGTTCGAACGTTTCGCGGCGGACGCCGCCGCCTTCGCGCGGCGCGGATCCAACGTCCGTTCGTTTCCGATGATGTACGAGGCGAAGACGGATCCGGAAGCCGTCGCCTCGCGTCTGTCGATTCTCTCCGCCCTCGCCTCCCGCGGACGCTCTCCGCGGATGCTGCTCGCCGCATCCGTGCAGGCGTTGCTGCAGCCTTCGCCCGACCCGGCCAAGACCGACGCCTTGGCGAGGACGCTCGCGAACGGATCCGGGTGCGATCCGGACGAGTTCGCCGCCTGGCTCGAACGCGGCGGCTACAAAACCGCGCCGGAAGTCTACGAACGGGGCGCGTGGGCCCGCAAAGGCGGCATAATCGACGTGTGGCCGACCGGCGCCGCCGTGCCGTCGCGCATCGAATTCTTCGGCGACGAAATATGCTCTTTGCGCACGTTCGACCCCGCCACGCAACGCTCCGATCGCACGATCGAATCCCTGCGCGTGCTGCCCGCGCGCATCCCCGAGCACTCCAAACTCCTGCTCCACGAAGCGCTTCCCGACGGCTCGGTCGTGCTGTGGTTCGACCCGGAACGGATCGCCGACGAAGCATCCTCGTTCGCGGAAAGCGGCTCGATTCCGGAAGGCCGCAGGCTGCCGGCGGTCCTCGCGGCGCTCGCCGGGCGCGCGTCGGTGCGTTGCATCGACGTGGCGACGGGCGCGGACGGCACCGAGGATTTCGCGCCGCCCGTGCGTCCGGCGGAAGGCCTTGCCGACGGCGCGTCCGCGACGGTCGACCCGGAGGTCATGGCGCTGCGCCGCCGCGAGCTTCTGGAATCCGCGAAAACCGCCTCCGCAGGACGCGCCGGACGTCTGCATTTCTGCTTCGACACGCGCGGCGCGCTCGAACACGCGCGGCGGGAACTGACCGAATTTTTCGGCGGCGACGGTCCGGACATGCGCGTCGCTCCGATTTCGCGCGGTTTCGTCATCGCCGACGCGCGCGGAAAAACCGCGGCCGCGTATTTCTCGCAGGCCGACCTCTACGGCTTCGCAAAACGGATCGAATCACCGGCGCGCGACGCCGACGCCGGCTTCGACGAACGCGAGGACGGCGGCACGCCGGCCGAAGATCCGGCCGAGGCGCTCGCCACGCGCATAGTCGACGACATCGCGCCCGGCGACATCGTCGTGCACATCGACCACGGCATCGGCCGCTATCTCGGAACGAAAGTCATAGAGACCGGCGGAAAACCGACGGAAACCCTCGTGCTTGAATACGCGGGCGGCGCGAAACTTTACGTGCCGCTGACGCACGCGAACAAAGTGTCGCGTTACGCCGGCGCGGGCGACGTTCCGGTTCGCCTCAATTCGCTCACCGGGACCAAATGGAACGCCACGAAGCAGAAAGCCGCGTTCGCCGTGCGCGATCTTGCCGCCGGAATGCTCCTGCGCCAGGCCAGGCGCAAACAGCTGCCGGGGCACGCGTTCGACCGCGAAACGCCGTACTACGCCGAATTCGAGGCGAGTTTCCCGTACCGCGAAACGCCGGGACAGGCGGAATGCCTGCGCAAGGTGCTGGCGGACATGCAGAGTCCGCATCCGATGGACCGGCTCGTGTGCGGGGACGCCGGCTACGGCAAAACCGAAATCGCGCTGCGCGCCGCGTTCACGGCCGCCATGCAGGGCAAACAGGTCGCTCTGCTCGTGCCGACCACCGTGCTCGCGCAGCAGCATTACGAACTCTTCCGCCGCCGGCTCGCGCCGTATCCTCTGCACATCGCGGTGCACTCGCGCTTCGTCACGCAGGCCCAACGCCGCGCGACCGCGGCCGCCGCCGCGCGCGGCACCGCGGACATCGTCATCGGAACGCACGGCATTCTCGCGAAAGATTTCAGATTCAAGGATCTCGGGCTGCTGATAGTCGACGAGGAGCAGCGCTTCGGCGTGGTTGCGAAGGAGCGGCTCAAGGAAACGAGCGAAATGGTCGACGTGCTCACGCTCAGCGCCACGCCGATTCCGCGCACGCTTTACCTCGGCCTGATGGGCGCGCGCGATCTTTCGATACTGCGCACACCTCCCGCCGGACGCGTGGCGGTGGAAACGATCATAACGGAAGACACGGACGAAACGGTTTCGGCGGCGGTGCTGCGCGAAATCGAACGCGGCGGACAGGTGTTCTACCTGCACAACCGGGTGATGACGATCCGCCTCGTCGAAGAACGCCTGCGCAGACTGTTTCCGCATCTGCGCATCGCGGTGGGGCACGGTCAGCTGCAACCCCGGGAAACCGAACGGATCATGCGCGACTTCGCCGACGGTCTGTACGACGTTCTGCTTTCCACGACGATCATCGAAAACGGCATCGACGTGCCGCGCGCGAACACGATCATAATCGACCGCGCCGACAGGGTCGGCATCGCCGATCTCTATCAGCTGCGCGGACGCGTGGGCCGCGGCAAAGCGCGCGCACGGGCGTATTTTCTGCTGCCGGACGGCGCGCCGATGACGTCCGACGCGCGCACGCGCCTCGAGGCCCTGCGGGCCGGCTCGAAGCTCGGTGCGGGCGTGTCGCTCGCGTTGCGGGACCTTTCGATCCGCGGTTCCGGCAACCTCCTCGGCGCCGAACAGAGCGGCCACATCTCGGCCGTCGGCTTTTCGCTGTACTGCCAGCTGCTGCGCCGCGCCGTCGCGTCGCTCAAAGGCGAACCGCCTCCGCTTCTGGTGAACGTGGAAATGACGCTGCCGTTCATCGCGCAAGGCCCGGTGAACGGCGCCGAAGACGGTGTCGCGG
>JAZUJQ010000172.1:0-2234 GCA_045642845.1 Kiritimatiellia bacterium | reverse complement strand
AAGGAAAATCCTCGCCGCGCACGACCGCCCGGACGGCGGCCTGATCGTCACCGTCGCCGAAATGGCGATGGCCGGCGCCCAGGGCGTCACGCTCGATTTCCCCGCCGCCGGCACGCAGCAGGAAGTGCTCGCCACGCTTTTCGCCGAAGAGCCCGGCATGGTGATCCAGGTCGCGGACGTTTCGGAGCTGGCGATGCGCAAGGCGTTCGCCGACGCGGGGCTGTCCGTGACGCGCATCGGTTCCATCGTGCCGTCGCCGCGCTTCATCACGGCCAGATTCGGCGGCACGATCCGCCTCGACGTCTCGCTTTCGCGCATCCGCGCCGAATGGAGCGAGACGAGCGCCCGCATGCGCGAACTGCGCGACAATCCCGAGTGCGCCGCCGCCGAACGCGCCGTCGCGGCCGACGACCGCGATCCCGGCCTTTCCTTCAAGGCGACGTACGATCCCGACGCCGTTCCCAACATCGCTTCGCCGGACGTGCGCCCGAAGGTCGCGATTCTGCGCGAAGAGGGCGTCAACGGCCACGTCGAAATGGCCGCGGCGTTCACGCTCGCCGGTTTCGAAGCGGTGGACGTCCACACGACGGATCTGGTCGAGGGCCGCGCGTCGCTCGATGATTTCGCCGGTCTGGTCGCCTGCGGCGGTTTCAGCTACGGCGACGTGCTCGGCGCCGGTTCCGGCTGGGCCAAAACGATTCTTTTCAACAACAAACTGCGCGATGGTTTCGAAGCGTTCTTCAACCGGCCGCAGACGTTCACGCTCGGCGTGTGCAACGGCTGCCAGATGGTCTCGCAGCTGCGTGACGTGATCCCCGGCGCGCACGACTGGCCCCGGTTCATCCACAATGCGTCCATGCAGTTCGAAGCGCGTCTGGCGACGGTGGAAGTGCTCAAGTCGCCGTCGATCTTTCTGCGCGGCATGGAAGGGTCGCGTCTGCCGATCGCCGTCGCGCACGGCGAGGGCTTCACGCGTTTCGAAACCGGCGAGGCCCGTCAGCGCGTTCTTCTCACCGAGCGCGCGGCCCTGCGCTACGTCGACAATTTCGGCGCGGCCACCGAACGCTATCCGTTCACTCCGAACGGCTCCGAAGGCGGTCTCACCGGCTTCACGACTCTCGACGGCCGCGCCACGATCATGATGCCGCATCCGGAGCGCGGTTTCCGCGCGGTGCAGCTTTCGTACAGACCGTCGGGATTCTGCGACGGCGAGGCCGGTCCGTGGATGCGCATGTTCCGCAACGCCCGCGCGTTCGTCGGTTGAAAACAAGTTGAACAAAGGAGTGGAAGATGGAAGAAAACGCGATTAAAAAACACGCCGCCGTTTTTGACACGCTTTGCGCCGAAATCGGCCGCGTCGTGGTCGGTCAGGAGAAAATCGTCGATCGCCTGCTCATCGCGCTGGCGTGCCGCGGGCACGTGCTGCTCGAAGGCGTTCCGGGCATCGCCAAAACGACGCTCGTGCGTACGCTCGCCCAGGCCGTGGGCGCGAAGTTCAACCGGATTTCGTTCACGCCCGATCTTCTGCCGGCCGATATCACCGGCACGCTCGTCTACAACCCGAAGGACGGTTCGTTCACGCCGAAGAAGGGCCCCGTTTTCACGAATTTCCTGCTGGCCGACGAAGTCAACCGCGCGCCCGCAAAGGTGCAGTCCGCCCTGCTTGAAGCCATGCAGGAGCGCCAGGTCACGATCGGCGAGACCACCTATCCTCTGCCGGAGCCGTTTTTCGTGCTCGCCACGCAGAACCCGATAGAGCAGGAGGGAACGTATCCGCTGCCCGAGGCGCAGGTCGACCGCTTTCTCTTCAAGTGCGTCGTGCGCACGCCGTCGCGCGACGACGGGCTGCGCATCATGGAACGTTTCACGAAACGCGAGGCGCCGGTCGTGAGGCCCGTCGCGACGGCGGAGGACGTCGCCGCGCTGCGCGCCACGCTCGACGAGGTCTACTGCGATGAAAAAGTCCAGAACTACATTCTCGACATAGTGTTCGCCACGCGCGAGCCCGAGAAGCACGGTCTGGCCAAGTTCAAGCCGTTCATCGAGCTCGGCGCATCGCCGCGTGCGTCGCTGTTCCTGAATCTCGCTTCTCGGGCCCATGCGCTGTTGAACGGCCGCGCTTACGCCACGCCGCAGGACGTGAAGGAAATCGCGCCAGACGTGCTGCGCCACCGCATTCAGCTTTCCTACGAAGCCGAAGCGCAGGAGCAGACGTCCGACGCGATCATCGCCGG
>JAZUJQ010000171.1:0-2245 GCA_045642845.1 Kiritimatiellia bacterium | reverse complement strand
CCTGGTAATGGCGGTGGAACGCGTCGTAACCCTGCACGGTCATGCCGTCGAGGAAACCGTCTGCGAAAAGCTGCGGCAGCATGTCCGCGGCGATGTTCGTGACGAACGAACCGTCGCCGGACGTCCACCAGCTCGTGGGATGCGCCCACACCGCGAGCGCGCCGGCCTTGCGCTGGCGCGCGACGACTTCCATGTAGGTGCGGCGGATGTGCGCGCCGGTGGCATCGAACGGATTCGGATCGCGGATCGGATCGAGATCGCTGTACGAAACGAAACGGTCCTGGTCGTAATCGTGCCAGGCAGGGACCTGATAGTCGAACCCGACGTACCACAGATGGCCGAAATGCTGCTTCGGGGTTTCGTTGTCGAGATAGAAAAACGTCTTCCCGCCCGCGGCCGCGTTCGTGCGGTGCAGCATCTCTTCGATGTCGTCGCGGTCCATCACGCCCGCGGGGTCGATCTTCCCCGCGTAGTACATGTCGCGCAGTTCCTTCTCGTGCCTGCGGTAGTTGAGACCGGAAGCGTGTGTCCACGGCGAGCCGAGCCCGACGGCCCGGACGTCGTGCGCCTCCGTCCACTTGAGCAGGTTTTCCAGCGCAAGTTCATCCGGCGCGTCGATGTTGCGGACGAGGTGCGAATGCGTGCCGACTCCGGCGCGCGCGGCGTCCGCCAGCGCGGCGTCGGCTTTGAACGAAGTGTTTACGACTTTCATTTTGAATCGTTTTGTTGAAGACGTTATTTCCACGCGGGCCCGAGCGAGAACGCGGCGACGGTCTTCGCTCCGACCTCCGCGATCGCGGCCTTGCCGCGGAAACGCACCACGATGCGGGCTTTTTCATCGGACTCGTTCACGACCGCCAGAGCGACGGAGCCGTCCTTGCCGCGGGCGGCCGCGCTGTGGAGGCGCGACGAATGGCTGGACGTGGCCAGCAGTTTGTCGCCGCGCTTGAAGTTGCAGGCGAACGGAGCGATCGCGTCGAAGATTCCCGAAGGAGCGGCTGTACGGGCCTTGGCGTCGACGATCATCGCGGCGGCGCACCCCATCTTGAAGCGGCCGTTGGCGTCGCCGGACGCGAACCTGTCGTGGTACGGCCCGCCTTCGGTGTCGACGATCATGTTCCAGTCGCACACCGCGCCGGAACCGTTGCGGAGATTTCCGCAGTACTCCATCGCGTACATCAGATGCCCGCGGCCGTTGTTCGCCGAGCCGATCATCACGCAGTTCTCCGTGCCGAACACCGGACGCCCGGGGAACTTGCGCACCGTTTCTGCGATGGCCTCGAAATGGTCTCCGGAATACCAGTGGTAGCCGAATCCCCACACCGCCTTGTCCGCGCCGCGCACGGACATGGATTCGCACGCACGCTCGAAAAGACGCTCCTTGTTGTGGTCCCAGACCATGATCTTCACGTCCTTGAGACCGGCCGCGTCGAACGCCGGACGCAGATAGCGCACCGCGAACTCCGCCTCCTCGCGCCCGTTCCACTGGCAGCTCTCCCACGTCTGGCGCGCGTTCGGCTCGTTCTGAACCGTCACGGCGCCGATGCGGATGCCCTCGTCGCGGTACGCTTTGACGAACCTGACGTAGCATTCCGCGTACGCTTTGCGGAATTTAGGAAGAAGCTTTCCGCCGTGCAACCGCTCGCCGTTGCTCTTCATGAACGCCGGCGGCGACCACGGCGAGGCGAACAGGAACAGGGAATCGCCGGCGACGGCGAGCGCGTCCTTGATCATCGGTATGATGTACTTGCGGTCGCGTTCGATCGAAAAATCCGAAAGATCTTTTTTCTCCGAAAGCGAATACTGATCGAGCGCGAAATCGCACGATCCCATCGGGATCCGGCAGAAGTCGTAGCCCAGGCCTTTCTTTTTGTCGAAGAAATCGCGGATGACGCGCTTCTTCTCCGCTTTCGTCAAAAGCGAATAATTGTAGGCGGACGTTTCGGTGAACGCACCGCCGAAACCGAACACTTCGCCGATCGGGGCCGCCTCGTCGTAAACGTTGACGGCATCGCACTCGAGAACCTCGCGGCCCTTCTCCGGAACAAGTTTCTGAATCGGATTTTTCATTGTCTTTGAATTTGACGCGCTGTCCGCGGACGGCCGCACCGCGGCATCCGCTCCTTTTGGGCGGACATTATACACGAAACCGGCGCACGCGGAGACATTTCGACAGCCGTCGGAGTTTTCAACCCGCACCATTGCTCCGTTTGAAAGAAACTCCGATCCGTGAAGCTCCCGCTAC
>JAZUJQ010000170.1:0-1635 GCA_045642845.1 Kiritimatiellia bacterium | reverse complement strand
CGCTTCTCTCCGGGAGTGAGCGTGTCGAGCAGTTCGCGACGCTTGCCGGCGAGCTGTTCTTCGAGCAGTTCGCGGCGCGAAATGATGATGTTGTGGCGCTCGGGCGTGAGCTTGATGAGCTTGAATTCGTAGGTATTGCCGATGAAGGCGTCCACGTCGTGCACGGGCGAGACGTCGATCTGCGAACCGGGAAGGAACGCTTCGACGCCGTCCACGGTGACGATGAGGCCGCCGCGCACCTTGCTCTTGACGGTGCCCATGACCTTGCAGCCTTCCTGATAGCGCTGGTAGATCGCTTCCCACTTGATCTTGTCGTCCGCGTGCTTCTTGGACAGCACGACCATGCCTTCGTCGTTCTCGCTCTGGATGACGAGCACGTCGACTTCGTCGCCCGGCTTGACGGACGAGATGTCGTCGAATTCATTGGCGCTGATGACGCCTTCGGACTTGGCGCCGACGTCGACGAGGACTTCGGACTGGCGCACTTCGAGAACCATGCCTTTGACGATACGGTTTTCGATGGACTGGCTCTCTTCCGCGGCGAGCAGGTTCGCGAGTTCCTGACGCTGCGCGGCGTTGGTTTCTTTCTTTTGCAGCATTGCAGATTCCGGAGTTTTGTTTTGGTTGGTTGAAGTTGGCGGATACGCGCGGCAGCACTCGCTGCCGCATCCGCATTCGCGCCCCGGAGACCGGTAACCGGAACGTGAGGGGTCGGAGTATAGTGAAATTGCGATCG
The DNA here is from genome assembly GCA_045642845.1 of Kiritimatiellia bacterium. Taxonomy (GTDB): domain Bacteria; phylum Verrucomicrobiota; class Kiritimatiellia; order RFP12; family UBA3636; genus JAZUJQ01. The sequence goes on along the minus strand of JAZUJQ010000170.1, from coordinate 899 downwards.
AAAATCAAAAGGAAAATTCGGCGCGGCGTTGCGTCGGCGCCCGGCCGCGAACGACGCGATCGCATGGAACATTCGGCCGAGCGGCCCGTCCGCCGCGACCGCGGGGCGGCGGCGTCACTGATCGACGCCGACCCGGTCGCAGTATTTCCGGATCGGGCATTGCGCGCAATGCGGATTGCGCGGAAGGCAGATGCGTTGACCGAGCGACACGAACACGGCGTTCCAGTCGCGCCAGAATCTTTCCGGCAATTCCGCGCGCAGCGCCGATTCGGTGTCGAGCGGCGTTGCGGTGACGAGCAGACCGGTCCGGTTCATGATGCGGTGCACGTGCACGTCGACGCAGACCGCCGGTTTCCCGAAAGCCACCGCAACGACGAGGTTCGCGGTCTTGCGGCCGACTCCCGGAAGCCGCACGAGTTCGTCGACCGTCCGCGGAATCTCCCCTCCGAATTCGGCGTCGAGCACATCCGGTATTTTCTTGATCGCCGCCGCTTTCTGACGGAAGAATCCGACGGGATGGATGAGACCGGCGAGTTCGTCGACGCTCATGCCGCGGATGTCGTCCCAGCCGTGCACGACCGGAAAAAGCCGTTCTTTCGTGACCTTCGCGGTGCAGGCGTCTTTCGTGCGCGCCGAAAGAATCGTCGCAAGCAGAATGCGGAACGGGCTTTCGCCCTGCGCGCCCATCAGATCCACCACGGGCGCCGGATGCGCGTCGAAATCCGCCTTCAGCAGCGCATGGACCTTCTCCGCGTCCTTGAACTTCACGACGCCGCGCCTCCGTGCAGCACGCGGGCGTCGAGCCCGGACGGAAGCGCTTCGCGGATGCGCCGGGCGTGCGCGTCGTCTTCCGCAAGACCGGCAACCTCCAGTATTTCTCGCACCTCGATCTGCAGCGG
>JAZUJQ010000169.1:0-9038 GCA_045642845.1 Kiritimatiellia bacterium | reverse complement strand
CCGATACGGTCGAAAAACGACGCCATCAATTCCGCGCTTTCACGCGTTTCCTGATCCGTCCGGCCGAGCTCGAGCGTGAGCGCGAGACGCCTGCCTGTCTTCGGATCGACGCCGTCCGGATATCCGGCTTCGGCCAGAAGTTTTTTGGCGCGCCCGAGATCGAACGCATACGGGTGCGGAGAATCGAGCCGTCCGTCGACGCCCGGCGGAACCGGCCCGTTCGACGGCGAAAGCCGGCCGCGGTTGAGCGCCATCCAGGCGTCGGCGTCGAACGCGCACGAAAGCGCGCGGCGCAACGCGGCGTTGGTCCCGCCGACGACCGGGTCGTCCATGTTGAATCCGATGTAATACGATTCAAGCGACGGCTGACTCACGAGCGAAACCCCGCGCGCGGCGAGATCGGGCGCAAGCGTGCCGTCGGGCGAAATCACCGCGTCCCAATCGTCGCGCGAAACGTCGGTCGCCAGATCGAACGTCCCGTTGAGGAACGAAAGCCATTTCGTCGAAGCGTCGCCCATGACGAGCAGTTCCACCGCGCGGTACGGTTCGCCCTCGCAGGCGGGAGTGCGGTCGCGCGCGGGATCGCGTCCCTCGCGCCGCGTGAACAGCATGCGGTGGCCCTTGCGCCAGTCGCTCAACGTGAACGGGCCCGACCCCGCCTCGTGCATTCCGAACCGCGCGCCGTAGAACTCGACGGCCTCTCTGGGGACGATCGAGCAGTAGCCCATCGCCAGGAACCACGGGAACTCCGACGACGGTTCGACGAGGCGGATCTCGAGCGTGCGGTCGTCGACCGCGCGCAACCCCGCCACGTCGGCGTCGTAATCGGTCGGCGCCGAGGATTTCGATTTTTCGTGGAATTCATCGATGCCGACGACGCGGCCGCGCATCGTCCAGTACCCGGATGAAGAGAGTTTGGCGTCGGCGAGGCGTTTGAACGAATACACGACGTCCGCCGCGGTCATGCGGCGGCGCGAATCAGGCGTAGCGAAGCACGCGTCCGGACCGAAGAACACATCGTCGCGAAGACGGAACGTCAGCGTGCATCCGTCCCCGGAGATTTCCGGCATGGACTCCGCCACGTACGGCGCGAGCCTGTACGGACGGGCCTCGTAATCGTACTGAAGGAGAGTTTCCCAGCACAGCGCCACGGCGCGGCCCGCGCTCATCGATTCGGCCAACGCGGGATCCAGCGACGCCACCTGCAGATCGGCGCGGCGCAGACACGGCTCCGGAACCCGGACCGCGAACGCCGCCGCCGCGAAAAGCGGCAAAATCAAAACGGAAACCTTCATTTGCCGCAGATTCTACCGCAAAGGCGGGAGATCCGCATCACGACGGCCGCGGATACGGCCGCGTTCGGCAGGACGGGCGCGGTCAGACGCGCGCGCAGAGCATCAAAAGCCCTTCGAGCAGAGCTTCGTGTTCGCGCGGCGCGATGCGCGCGTACAGGGAATCGGGGGTGTCGCCCGGCAGCACCGGAACCTTCTTCTGCAGGAGGATTTCCCCGCCGTCGCACACTTCGTTCACGAGATGGACGGTGCAACCGCTTTCCTTTTCGCCGGCGGCGAGCACGGCCTCGTGCACATGGTGCCCCCACATCCCCACTCCGCCGAATTTCGGCAGCAGCGCGGGATGCAGATTGATGATTCTGTCGGCGTAATCGGAAAGAATCGCGCCCGCGAGCACGGTGAGGCATCCGGCCTCGACCACGATGTCCGCGCCGGCTTCTTTGCAATCGGCGTTCATCGCGTCGCTGACAGCGATGCGTTTGGCGTCGCGGTCGGCGGCCTGCGCGGCCTCTTTTCCCATCACCGAATACGGGCTGCGCACGGTGGTCGGGATTCCGGCCCTTGCCGCGCGTTCCAACGCGAACGCATCCTTGTGATCGCTGATCACGATGCGGATTTCGTACGGGCAGGAAGCGCCCTTTTCCGCCTGGTAATCGATCAGCGTCTGCAGATTCGTTCCGCCGCCGCTGACGAGCACGGCCACCTTCTTTTTTTCCGTCATGTCTTAAAAACGATTGCTCAACGTGAGATACGCCGCCACGAGACGGTGGCCGTAAAAAATCCAGATCAACGCCGCCGCCGAAAGATAGGGGCCGAACGGAATGCGGCCGATGAGCGAGCGTTTTTTCATGAGAAGCATCGGCACGGAAACGACGGAACCGATGAGCGCGGCGGCGGCGATCGAAAACAGCGCGGCCTCGTAACCGAGAAACGCGCCGATCGCACCGATCAGTTTGATGTCGCCGAACCCCATCGCTTCGTCATCCGCCCCGATGCGTCCGGTCCTGCGGAAATACCACGTGCCGACGCACCTGATGAGCTGCAGCGGCAGGAAGCCCGCCGCAAGCCCGGCCGCCGACCAGGCGAGACCTTCGTACCAGAACCCGGGTGTGACGACGGCCGAAGAGATTCCGTCGAAAGACATGACCGGCACCACGCGCGCCTGCAGCGCGGGCACGAGAGCCGAGAGAGCGAGCCCTGCGACCATGCCGCCGATCGTCACGGAATCGGGGATGATGTAGTGATCGAAATCGACGAACGTCCCGATGACAAGCAGCGAAATGAAAACCCAGAGGCACGGGATCGGCGCCATGGCCGGCCACGGACAGGGAGCCGCGAACGCGCCGAGCGCGCGGATGCCAGCGGGCGGCACTGCGCCGGCCGGCGGAACCATGCAGAAAACGAGCAGAAAGAGAAATGCCGTGAGCAGCTCGATCGCCGCGTATCGGAACGAAAACGGCGCTCCGCAATCGGCGCATTTCCCGCGCAGGATGAAATAACTCAGCACGGGAATGTTGTTGTACCACTTGATCGGTTTGCCGCACGACATGCAATGCGACCCGGGAAACGCGACCGACTGATCGAGCGGAATGCGGTAGATGCAGACGTTCAGGAACGAACCGATGCACGCGCCGAACGCGACCGAGACCAACGCAAGAAACAGCCAGATGTTCTGCATGACGCCGCGTCAGGGTATGATGATGACGCGCCCCTCGGCCAGAGCGTCGTCCGGCTTCATGGCGTTGGCATTGCGGATCTTGATGACGTTCTTCTCGTCGGCGTCGCCGTAGAACGTCTCCGCGATCAGTGAAAGCGTGTCGCCTTTGCGCACGACGTAAGTGCGGTTTTCGTCGCCGAGCAGATTCTTGACCGGAGGCGCCGCGTCGACCTGCGGGATGTTCACGGCCTTCGAAAGATCCTTGCTGGGAGCGCCCGCTCCGGACGACGGCGCGGCGCCGCCGATGCCGTTGATCCTTTTCTGGAACTCGACTTCGCGCTGAAGGCGGCCCACTTCGGCTTTGAGAAGATCGTTTTCCTCGCGCACCGCGCTCAGCATGTTCGTGAAATCGGCTCCGAACGCCTCGAGGAACTCGATGCGGTCGCTCTGCAGCTGGAGTTTCCGCTGCATGTTGGCGTCGGTCTGGACCCCGCCGTTGAGATTCACGGTGTAGTGGTCGCGCGCGCCTTGCAGACGTTTCTTCACCTCGTCGGCCATTTCCGAATCCGGAGCCAGGCGCAGATACGCCTCGTATTCGATTATGGCTTCCCCGAAACGGTCGTCGTAACTGTTGAGCAGATTGCCGAGACGGAAACGCACGAGCGGATCGGCCGGACGCTCGACTTCGAGCCGGCGGTAGATTTCGCAGGCCTCGTCGGACCTGCCTTCGCTGACGAGACGCTCGGCATGGCGCATCCGTTCATCGGCGGCGCTCCGCGCCTCGACTTCACCGACGGAAGCGAACGACGTCCGCGAAGCGGAACGCGCGCCGAAAAACCAGCCGCACGCCGTAAGCGCGACGGCCGCGACCGCGGAGAAGGCGATGCGAAGCGTTTTCCCGGCGGACTCCGACATGGTCAGTTCTCCACGAAATAGACCGTTTCGGCGAAACCCTGGCACCGCACGTTGTCACGCTGGAGACGCGCCACGACGCGGATGCGGTGAGGGCCGTCGGAGTACTTGCGCGTATCGAGCGACAGACGCCGTCCGTTGCCCGCCGGACGTCCGTCCACGAGCCACGTGAAACGCACGTATGAATCGCCGGACATGCCGGGAACGGAGGCGTTCAACTCGATGTTTCCGCCGACGTGGTCCGCGTCCGGACCGGTCAGGACCGGCTCGACGAGACTCGCCCAGGGCTTGGAAAGAGGATCGCCGATCGGCAGAATCTGAAGCGGACAGCGAACCGACGAATAAAACGCCTCGATCGCCGTTGCGCCGTCGAGCAGACGCGGAAAGATCCATGCGCTCGGGAACTTTTCCCACACGGCGTACGGTTCGGTCACGGTGCCGGACGAAAACGCGGCGCCGCGTTTCATCCACATGGTGCACTTGTGCTGGTGCGTGGTCCAGAAGGACGCGCCGAAACTGGTGAGGTTGTCGCAGTACGCGACGCCGGGGACGATTCCGGTCACGTCCGGAATCGTGCGCTGGCCGATCATGTAGCCGAGGATGTCTCCGACCGCCGAAGACGGAACGGCGTTCGTGGACGACACCGCGCGGAAATCGTCATGAGCCTCGATGGCGGCCATCGCGCCGGCGTATTCCCACGCGCGGCACGTCGAACGCACGTCGTCGTTGACCGCGAACCAGAACGTGCCTTTCGGCGACGTGCAATCGGACGCGGCGGATTTCTCGAGCGCGGCGACGGACTGCTGCAGCGTTGAACCGAACGCGCCGGTCCAGGCGAGCATCATGGCGGGCAGAGGCATCCCGTCGAGGAAAAGATTGCGCTTGTAATCGAACGACTGCGTCTCGCCAGGCACGGCATCGGGCGAGGCCGGCGACGGCGCATCGAAAAGCGGGGAAACGGACAAACCGTACTCGATGTCCTTGTCGTTCGGCCAGGCGCAACGGACGAACGTCGCGCCGGTTATCGAGACATCCGTGGATCCGCCGACGTTGTTGGTGGTGGCCGCCGGAACGATGCGTGCGGGGAAATCGCACGAATAAACGACGGCGAGAGCATGTTGCGCGATGCCGGCGCGGTCGATGCCGTTCATCAACGGATCGAAGACCCTGGTCTTGAATTCAGCCCTGGTCATGGACTCCGGAAACACCCCGTCCGTGCCGCGCGGAACGCGCACGCGCACGAGGTTGCAGTCCGGAACCGCCCTCAACCGCATGAAGGTTTTCGCGAGAATCACGGACTCGACGGAATCGTCGTTGGCGACGACGACCACTTCGTGCGGTCCGAGCGCGAGAGAGCGGGATGAAAGCAGAACGGCGGCAGAAACCGCCGCCGTTCGCAGGATGCGGGCGAACGTCGTCCGCATTGTCCGGATTAACGCTTGACGCGATCGGCGTACTCGCCGGTGCGCGTGTCGATTCGGATGATGTCGCCCTCTTCCACGAAAAGAGGGACCTTGAGCGAATAACCGCCCTCGACCTCGGCGTCCTTGGTCGCGTTGCCGGCCGCGGTGTTGCCCTTGGCGCCGGCGCCGGTCGTGACGATCTTGCGTTCGATGAACGTCGGGAGAGTCACGTCGACGGGATTGCCGTCGAGGAACAGGATGCGGCATTCGATGTCGTCGTCGAGGAAGTACTTCTTGTCGCCCATGATTTCGGCGGAGACGTTGATCTGCTCGCTGTCGGCGTCGAGGAACACGAACATTTCGCCGTCTTCGTACGAGAAGTTCACCGTCTTTTCTTCAAGATCGAGCTCGTCGAAAACGTCGTTTTCACGGAAGTTCTTCACGAACGTGTTGCCGGTGAGCATGTGCTTGAGGCGGCAGGTGTAGATCGACTGGCCCTTGCCGGGCTTCGTGAAGTTGTATTCGGTGATCGTGTAGGGCTGGCCCTCGAAACGGAGCTTGAGCCCCTTGCGGAGATCGGAAGCGGAATAAGGCATGGAAAAGTTCCTGTATTTGGTTGAAAACGGGCTTTATGCTATCCCAAAACGCAAAACAAGTCAATTTTCGCGGTTTGGCAAAATCGTCCGGATTCTTCGGGATGCACCTTGAATAAAGACGTGCGGGACAGGCGGAACGCGCAATCCGGAACCGCCGCAAGTGCGGGGTCTGTCCCCGCAGTTTGTCCCCGCAGTTTTGTCGGAGGTTGGAGATGCGACGTCTCGCCGCGTCTCTGCATCACACGAACCATCGGATGTGACGCGGCGGGACGCCGCATCCCCCCATCGTTTTCACCCTGCGCCAGAGCAACCCGCACCATTGCTCCGTTTGAAAGAAACTCCGATCCGTGAAGCTCCCGCTACCGCTCCGCCGAATGTTTTCGCCACGCACCGCCGATTCGGCGCGCACGGGATTCGGAGGTGAACGGAATGACAGAATTACTCGATCGCGATCGATTGCACTCGACCGCGATTGACTCGATTTCCATCCCGCCGAAAGTCTGCGGCTGAACGGCGCGAAGCGAGGCGAAGCGGCAGCGGAGCATGTTTGACAGCCGTCGGAGTTTTTTCACCCCGCGCCTTTGCCACCGCCGTCATACTCGTCTTACCTGTCCTACTAGTCCTACCCAACTTGCGGTAAAATGCGGGGTCTGTCCCCGGACAAAATCCGAAACAACCGCAGGAATCCTGCGGCGGCCGGATGTGAAAAGCGCGTGCGCCGGGATTACCGCGCACGCGCTTGCGGACGGTTGCCGACGATCAGCGGAACGTGATCACCGTGGCGTCGGGATTGTCGTCCTTGCGGACGCGGAGAACGCCGGTGCCGGTGAAGTGTTCGTCATCGATTATGTCGGCGCCGGACTCGGACGAGCCGTAGATGCCGCGCGGCATCGCTTCGCCGTCGATGTAGAGGTGCAGACAGACGTCGGGTTCGGCGTCGACGCACGGATCGATCTTGGGACCGAGGCCGCCGGGGCACACCAGCGAGAGATCGAGATTGCGGACGATGCCGCGCTTCTTGAGCACGAGCTTGGTGCCGCCGCCGACGAGCGTGACGGGGACGTCGAGCGAGCAGCCGGCCGTGCCGTCGAGCGAGCCGAGGATCGTGGTGCCGCCGTTGATCGTGAGCGAATCGTCGATTCCGGTCTGGTCGCCCGCGATGAGCAGGTTGCCGGCGTACGCCTGAACGAAGCCGTTCGGAGCGGTGACCGTGGACCAGATCTGGTTGGGTTCGGTCTCCTTGTTCGAGGTGGCGTAGACGTATGCCTTGGCGCCGAAAACGAGGTTGCCGTTGTTCTCGCCGCCGGCCTGCGTGCCGATGGAGGTGTTGTTGTAGTGGAGGATGAGGCCGCCGGAAGTGATCGTGAGCGTGCGGCCGGCGCCGAGGGTCTTCGTCCTGTCCTTGTCGTTGACCGCCAGCGAGTTGACAGTTTTGTCCTCCGAAATGCCGATATCGGTATTGTTGGCAAAGACGTTGCGGAGCGGGTCGGTGACGTTATTGAGCTGAATCGAGCTGCGCTTGCCGCCGCGGCACATGGTGTCGTTGGCGTCGACGCAACCCCACCAGGGCTCCTGCGCGTTGTCGGTGATTTTGGCGAGGAACCACGGAACGATCGGGAAGACGTCGTTCGCGGCGTCGACGGTGCCGGTGTTGCCGACCGCGTGATCGTTGATGCCGCGGAGTATGACCTTGTCGTTCTCCGTAATGGAGTTGCCGAACGTTCTCTGTTCGCGGACGATGAACGTGCCGTTGTTGGTCTGCACCACGGAATCGAACTCAAGCACGTTCACGAGGGATTGCGCCCCCACGCGGATGCAGGAGAAGCCGTCGGCGACGACGAGCCTGTCGGCGCGGTTGGTGTGTTCGGATCGTCCGGACCAGTTCTTGTTGAGGCCCAATGCGTAAAGCAGACCGCCTTCGAGGCGCAGTTCGCGACCGGGAATCATGTTGCCCTGAACGCCGTCAGGGCTGCCGAAGCCGTGTCCGTTGCCCATGGAGTAGTAGCCGGCGCCCTTGTCTTCGCCGAGGTCGGCGGTACGGTAGCCGGCGATGGTCATGGACGCATCTACGTCGCGGATGAGCGACCAGACGGCGCCGCCGCGGTTTTCGACCATCGGGGTGATGTACGAGCGCTGGGCGTCGATGAAGCGGCCGGTGAAGTTGCGCATCGCGTATTCGCCGATGAGGAAAACGCCGGGAGTCTGGAGAACGATGTCGCCGGATCCGGCGAAGAGGCCGTCGCCTTCGAGGAAGAACGTCGAGCAGTTCCAGCCCTGACTGTCGCTGCCCCAGTATTGTTTCGTGCGGGGATAACCGTTGATCAGGCGCAGCTGTCTGCCTTCGGGAATGTCGAAGACCGAGCGCGGCATGCGCAGACGGAGGTTGTGCTTGTAGTCGGTTCCGGCGTAGATGGAACCGACGGGACCGCCGAAGTCGAAATCAAGGCCGTTGGGCAGCGAAACGTTGAGGACGTGGTTCGCGTCGTTGCCGCCGATGTGGACGTAGAAGCAGCTGTTGTTCTCCGACGTGCCGTCGCGGGAAGAGCAGACCATGAACACGCCCTGACGGCGGTTGCGGCCGGAGGCGATGCCGGCGACCTCGATTCCGCAACCGTCGGCCGCCGAGCCCTGGATGCGGAAATTGCGCGCGCTGTTCCTGGGACGGCCGATGAAAACATCCTGAACCGTGTACATCGCGTTCACGGAAAGCGTGAAGTCGCCGCCGGCGGCGATCACGGGAATGAAGACCACGTCGGCGGATGAATTCGGCACGGAGTCGTTGGGCGAAACGCCGACCTGATGCCAGGACGCGGCGTCGCCCCACCCGTTGTTCATCGCGTCGTTGTACACGAAAACCCTGGCGCCGGACTGCAGTTCGGGCGTGATCAGGAACACGATGTTGGCGGAAAGGATGCCGTTGGCGTCGTAGTATTCGACGGCACCGATGCCGGGCTCGAGCGCCGTGACGGTGCTGCCGTCGAGCGCGAGGAAGCGGTGTTCTTCGAGGTTGCGGTAATACGCCGTGCCGGTGATCGGCGGGAGAACGACGGAATCTCCGGCCGCGACCACGATCGCGCCGGCGGCGGTGTCATGCCCGTCGACCGAGGAGAGCGACTGGATCGCATGGCCGCGCCTGGCGACCGCGGCGAATTCCTTGTCGGCCCCGTCCGCCGAAACG
>JAZUJQ010000168.1:0-1623 GCA_045642845.1 Kiritimatiellia bacterium | reverse complement strand
GGTCCGCCACCGCGTCGGCGCTGTCCGCGCGACGCCATTCGAAGCGTCCCGAAGCTTCGCTGCAGGGTCCGTCCGGCGACACGGCCCGGCTCACGAGACCGACGCGCAGAAGAGGATCGGCCGCCGCGGCCGCGAGCTCTTCGCCCTCGAGCAGCGAGTAGAACCGCGCTCCGCGGACGTGGAATTCCATGTTGGACTGGCCGCCGCAGATCCAGACGTCGCCGAACATGATGTCGACGAGTTTGAACTGCGGAGTGGACGGCGAGTCGAACGCCGCCGTCCAGGGACCGCCCGCCTCCTGCGCGGGAAACTCGACCGACCACCCGCCGTTCGCGTCGGCGCGGCACTTCGCCGTGAAGGCGCGGGTGCCGTCGTCGCGCTCGAGCGTGGCGTGGATTTCGGCGCCGGCCGGCGCGGTTCCGGCGAAACGCGCCGGCGCACCGCGCTGGAAAATCATGTGGTCGGTGTAGACGTTGTGAAGCCGCATCGCTGCGGAATAACCGTTGTTCATGGCATGAATGTGAAAACTGAACCTGCAAGCAGGCAGTAGATTCCGAAAATCCAGAAACGTCCGGCGTCAAGAATGCGGACGAGAAATTTCAAGGCGAAGTACCCGACGACGCCGGAAACCGCGACGCCCGCGAGCGCATCGGCGGCCGACACCGTCCCGAGCGAACCGGTCTCGCGCAACGATGAAACCGCTTCAAGCACCGCGCCGCCCGCGATGACTGGCACTGACATCAAAAACGAAAATTCGGCGGCTTCGCCCGGCCCGGCGCCGGCGAGACGCCCGAACATGATCGACGTTCCGGAACGGCTTATGCCCGGGAAAACCGCGATCGCCTGCCCGACGCCCATGATCAGCGCGCGGAATGAATTCACGGCGCAGCCGTCTCCGCGCCCGGTTTTGCGCGCCTTGACGTCGCTGCGGTCTTTGAGCCCGGATGCGAGAAGAAACGCTCCGTTCAGAATCAGCAGAAAGGCCACGATGCGCGGCGATCCGTGGCTGCGTTCCAGAAAATCGCCGGCCAGAAAGAACAACGCGGCTGCGGGCAGCATCGAAATCAGCACCCGCACGGCGTAGAGACGCGCGGCCTTTTCGCGGCGGACGAGACCTCCCAGCAGAAACGCGATGCGTCTGCGGTAGAACACGCACACCGCCGCGAGCGTGCCGACGTGCAGGATGAGCTCCAGCAGAATTCCGGGACGCGGCATTCCGCAGAGCTCTCCCGCGAGCACGATGTGCCCCGAACTGCTCACCGGAAGAAATTCGGTGAGCGCCTGGACAAGCGCGAGCAGAATGACGTGCAGCGTCCCCATCGAACCGCGCGGTCAGAGAATGTGGTTGTCTATGAGACGCGTTTTGCCGACGCGGCACGCCAGCGCGATCATGACGCCCTTGCGCAGCTCCTTCGCCGGCTCGAGCGTGTCTTTGTCCACCGCCTCCACGTATTCGGGCGCGGAGCCGACGGCTTTTTCGATGCGCGCGGCGACGTTGCGGCACGCTGTCGCGGCGTTTTTGCACCTGCCCGCGCGGTACGCGGCGACGGCTTCGTCGAGCGCTTCGTGCAGCGCAAGGGCGCGCGTGCGCTCCTCCGCGGAAAGATAGGTGTTGCGCGAGGA
>JAZUJQ010000167.1:0-5385 GCA_045642845.1 Kiritimatiellia bacterium | reverse complement strand
ACGAGCTCCTCGACGCGCACTGCGCCACGTGCGGCCGGACGGCGCACGAGAAGCGCGACGCGGAGCACATTCTTTTCGATCTTGCCAAATACAAGGATTATCTTTCGTCGTGGCTCGACGGGCACACGCAGGCAGACGTCGCGAACAAGCTCCGCGAGTGGTTCGGCGACGACAAGTCGCTGCTGCCGTGGGACATTTCGCGCGACGCCCCGTATTTCGGGTTCGAGATCCCCGGGCATCCCGGCAAATACTTCTACGTGTGGCTCGACGCGCCCGTCGGCTACCTCGCCTCGCTGCGCAACTGGTGCGAAAAGAACGGCGAGAAATTCGAAGACTGGTGGCAGGACCCCGGGACGGAACGCTACCACTTCATCGGCAAGGACATCGTGCGTTTCCACTGCCTGTTCTGGCCGGCGATGCTGCACGCCGCGGGATACCGGGGCCCGACGCGCGTCAACGTGCACGGTTTCCTGACCGTGAACGGCGAGAAGATGAGCAAGAGCCGCGGCACGTTCGTCAACGCGCGCACGTACCTCGAGCACCTCGATCCCGCGTTTCTGCGCTACTACTACGCATGCAAACTCAACGAGTCGACCGACGACATCGACCTCAACCTCTCCGACTTCGCCCAGCGCGTCAACTCCGACCTCGTCGGCAAGATCACGAACCTCGCTTCGCGCGGCGCGCAGATGCTCGGCAAGAAGCTCGACGGCCGTCTCGGGGAGATGGACGACGAAGGCCGCGCGCTCGTCGCGGCCGCGCAGGCGAAGAGCGGCGAAATCGCGGAGCTTTACGAAGCCCGCCGGTTTTCGCAGGTTCCGGTGGAGGTGTGCCGCCTCGCGGACGCCGCCAACGAATACTTCGACCGCCATGCGCCGTGGAAGTCGATCAAGGAGGATCCGGAGGGAACGCGCAGGGTCCTCACGTCGATACTCAATCTTTTCCGCGTGCTGGCCGTCTACCTCAAGCCGATTCTTCCGGTGTACGCCGAAAAAGCGGCCGCGCTGTTCGGCGAGAGCGACTGGAAGTGGGACGATGCGTCGCGCACCGTCGAAAACGCCTCCGTGGCGCCGTACGAATACCTCGCCATGCGCGTGGATCCCAAGTCAGTTGACGCGATGATCGAAGCCTCGCGCGTCGCAAAAAAGTGATTTCAACGAAATGAAATACCTCGTCTCAATCGGTCTCGAAACCCACGTCCAGCTCAAGACGGACACGAAAATGTTCTGCGGATGCCGCCTTTCCACGGAGTGCCCGCCGAACACGAACGTGTGCCCGGTGTGCCTCGGGCTTCCGGGCGCTCTCCCGCGGATCAACGGCAAAGCGGTGCGGTACACCGTGATGTCAGGGCTGATGCTCGGGTGCGAAATCTCGCGCCACAGCGAATTCGACCGGAAGAATTATTTCTATCCGGACATGTCGAAGAACTACCAGATCACGCAGAACTCGCATCCGCTGTGCATCGGCGGCGGCGTGGACATCCACGAGGGAGGCAAGCCGGACGGCGCGGCCAAGCGCGTGCGTTTCAACCACATCCACCTCGAGGAGGACGCGGCGAAGATCAACCACTACGCGCGGCATTCGGGCGTCGATTACAACCGTTGCGGAACGCCGCTGATGGAGATCGTCTCCGAGCCGGATCTCTCGTCGCCCGACGAGGTGATGGAGTATCTGCAGACGCTGCGCCGCATTCTCGTCTACGCGGGGGTGTCGGACTGCAACCTCGAAGACGGCAACATGCGTTCCGACGTGAACATCTCTTTGCGTCCCGAAGGCTGCGACAGACTCGGCACGAAGGTGGAAATCAAGAACATGAACACCTTCAAGGGCATCTACGCCGCGCTCGAGTTCGAGATCGCGCGCCAGTCCCGGATGCTCGAAGCCGGGCAGACGATCGTGCAGGAGACGCGCCGCTGGGACGGCGAGGCGTTCGAGACGCTTTCCATGCGCACGAAGGAAAACGCGCACGATTACCGCTATTTTCCGGAGCCCGATCTGCTTCCAGTCGAACTCACGGACGAACAGATCGAGGAGTGGCGCGCGCTGCTTCCGGAGCTTCCGGAGCGGAAGAAGGCGCGTTTCCGCGAACAGTTCGGCATCCCGGCCTACGACGCCGAGGTGCTCGCTTCGCAGCTGCCTCTCGCCGCGTTTTTCGAAAAGGCCGTGGCGGCGGGCGCGCCGGCGAAGCTCGCGTCGAACTGGATCATGGGCGATCTGCTGCGTCTGCTCGGCGCGGCGGACATGGAGATCGGCGATCTCAAGACGATCACGCCCGAATCTTTCGCGGCGCTGCTCGGCCTTGTCGAAGCGAAGACCGTGAACGGCCCCACGGCGAAGGAACTGCTCGAAGACGTCTTCGCCAACGGCGGAGACCCGGTCGCTCTCGTGAAGGAGCGCGGGCTGGCCCAGGTGTCGGACGCCGGCGCGGTGGAATCGCTCGCGCGTCAGGCGATCGACGCCAATCCGAAGCCGGCCGCCGAGTTCAAGGCCGGCAAAGCGGCGTCGCTGCAGTTCCTCGTCGGCCAGGTCATGAAGCTCTCAAAGGGCAAGGCCAATCCGAAGCTCGCCGCGGAAGCGCTGCGCAAGCTGCTTTCGGAATGATTCCGTTTTCCAAAACACCAAACACACAATCACGGAGAACAACCATGTCACAAGACGTTTCGGCGGTTTACGACGCCCGTAAACTCGGGATCCCGAAAATGGGGATCCTCGGCATTCAGCACATGTTCGCCATGTTCGGCGCGACGGTCACGGTTCCGCTCATCACCGGACTTCCGATCGACACGACCCTCCTCATGGCCGGTCTCGGCACGCTGCTCTTCCACCTGATTTCGGGCGGCAAGGTCCCGGCTTTCCTCGGTTCGTCCTTCGCCTTCCTCGGCGGCTACGCGGCGATTACCGGTCTCGCCGGCAAGGAGGGCTTCGAGGCGATGACTTCGGCGCAGCTCCTGCCGTACGCGTGCTTCGGCGTCGCATGCTCCGGCCTCGTCTACCTCATCCTCGCGGGCCTGATCAAGACCTTCGGCATCAAGAAGGTCATGAAGTGCTTCCCGCCGATCGTGACCGGCCCGATCATCATCGCCATCGGCCTCGGCCTCGCGCCCGTGGCCGTGAGCAGTTGCAAAGCCAACTGGACGCTTGCGCTCGTCGCGCTGGTCGTCATCATGCTCTGCAACATCTGGGGCAAAGGCATGATCAAAATCCTGCCGATTCTCATCGGACTGGTCGTCTCCTACATCGTGGCGCTGTGCATGGGCGCGGTCGATTTCTCCGCCGTCAAGGACGCCGCCTGGGTCGGACTTCCGGTCCACAGGGACAGCACGCTTCTCGGCGTCGACTGGGCTCAGAAGGGTCTCGTCACGAGCGCCGTCATCGCCATCGTGCCGATCGCGCTTGCGACGATCATGGAGCACATCGGCGACATCTGCGCCATTTCCTCCACCGTCGGCCGCGACTTCATCAAGGATCCGGGCCTTCACCGCACGCTCACGGGCGACGGCCTCGCGACGACGTTCGCCTCGCTCTTCGGCGGCCCCGCGAACACGACCTACGGCGAGAACACCGGCGTGCTGGCGCTCTCGAAGGTCTACGATCCGCGCGTCATCCGCATCGCGGCCTTCTTCGCGATCCTGCTTTCGTTCTGTCCGAAGTTCGCGGCGCTCATCAGCACCATTCCCGGTCCGATCGTCGGCGGCATTTCGTTCGTACTCTACGGCATGATTTCGGCCGTCGGCATCCGCAACCTCGTCGAGAACCACGTCGATTTCGCCAAGCCGCGCAATCTCATCATCGCCGCGGTGATTCTCGTGACGGCCCTCGGCGGCGTCTCGATTCCGATCGGTTCCACGGGCGCGTCGCTCACTCCGCTCGCCATCGCTTCTCTCGCCGGCGTCATTCTCAACGCGATCTTTCCGGCCGGCGACTACGCCGCCCGTGCAAAGGACGACGAAGCTCCGAAGGGCAACACGTACAACGTGTGATCCCGGCCTTCGGGTTTACGAAGAAAGATGCGGGGCGGCCGCCCCGCATCTTTTTTTAACTTGCAAACTTGTAACTGCATTGCAAACTTGTAACTGCCCTGCGCTGAAACACTTGACAACTGACACCCGCCCGGATGTGCGCATCGTCAGTCAACAAGTTTTCCCGTGCGGCAAGTCAATCAGTTGCAAGTTTTTGTGGAGGCGGAGAGGAAGATGCGGGGAAAATGCGCCGAACGCGCGGCGCAGGAACGCGGCGCGGTTCAGAACAGCGGCGGATTGATGACATCGCGCACCGGTCCGAACGAACGGCGGTGGGCGGGGCAGGGGCCGGGGCGGGTTAGCGCGTCGAGGTGTTCCTGCGTCGGGTAGCCCTTGTGGACGGCGAAGCCGTAGCCCGGATATTCGGCGTCCAGTTCAGCGAGAATCCTGTCGCGCGAGACTTTCGCGACGATGCTGGCGGCCGCGACCAGGAAACTTTTCGCGTCGCCCTTCACGATCGCCTCGTGTCCGCACGGCAATCCGCGGACCGGGAGCCCGTCGACGAACGCGAAAGCCGGAACTCCGCCGGGCAGGGCTTCGAGCGCGCGGCGCATCGCCAGATGCGTGGCGCGGAGGATGTTGAGGAAATCGATTTCGGCGGGCGAAGCGAGACCCAGGGCCCATTCGACCGACGGCGCCGCCACGAGTGCTTCGTACAGCGCTTCACGCCGTGCCTCCGTCAGTTTTTTGCTGTCGGTCAGACCGGACAGCGCGCCGGCGCGCAGTTCACGCGCGGCTTCCGGCGGGATGCACACGGCGCCGGCCGCCACGGGTCCGGCGAGAGGCCCTCGTCCGGCTTCGTCGACGCCGGCCAGCCTCGCTTCCGGACGTTCCGACCAGAACGTCTCTTCTTTCTGCAGCGGGGCCGTTTCGTTTTTGCCGCGCATGGGACGTCAGACCTGCGCCACCCGATCGAGCGTCGGCGTCGAAAGCCCCATCGCCAGCGCGTACAGCAGCACGATTTCCGAGTCTGCGATGTTGTATTCCACCAGACCGTAAAGGAAAAGCGCGGTCAGCATCGCGAGCGGCGCCGCGAAAGCCATCGTTTCCGGGAGCGAATCGCCTTTGACGGGCGACCTGCACGCGCGCCGCGCGAGGCGGCCGCTGGCCGAAAGCGCCAGCAGCATCCACGCCAGATACGCCGCCACGCCGGGATAACCGAAATCGACGAACGACTGGAGCGGCACGGAATGGACGTGCTTCTGGTTCCACTCCACGCCGTTGTTCGTGATTTTCTTCATCTTCGCGTACGTCAGCGAGCGGAAGCCTATGCCGTTGGGATGTTCCGCGTGCACGGCGGGGACGATGCGGGTCCACATCATCGTGCGGCCGCCGCGTTTCACGTTGAATTCGTCTGGAAGCTGGC
>JAZUJQ010000166.1:0-6281 GCA_045642845.1 Kiritimatiellia bacterium | reverse complement strand
CTGCGGAACGGCGCGAAAACATCGCCGTTCACGCGGATGCGGCGGTCGGGATTTTCCTCTGCGGCTTCGCGCAACGCGGCGCGCAGGCCGGTGGCGCCGACGGATTTGCCGTTCACGAACAAGTCTCCGTTGGCATTCACTGAAACGGAGATGAGATCCGGAGTCGCCTTCACGGTTTTCACCATGTTCGCCTCCGGCAGTTCTATCGGAAGTTCTTTTTCGATTTTTTTGAGCTGGGAAGAAACCAGGAAGAAAATCAAAAGCAGAAATATGCAGTCGAGCATCGAAGTCATCTGGACCTCGACGTGCTCCTCTTCATCGTACTTGACGGCCATGTCCGAGCCCTCCGTTTCAGACCTTGCGGATGAAGAGCTGGTTGACCAGATCCGAAATCTCCTCCTCGAGAAGCACCGCGTAAAGGTTCAGACGGTTTTTGACGAGATTGTAGATGAAAAGCGACGGCATCGAAACGGCCAGACCGGCGACCGTGGTGACGAGCGCCTTGCCGATATCGTCCGCGAGCACCGACGCATCGCCCATTTCACCCATCGCAGCGACCGTGCCGAACGCTCCGAGCAGGCCGACGACCGTGCCGAACAGGCCGAGCAGCGGAGCGAGCGTCGCAACGGTGGAAAGCATCGAACTCTTGCGGTTTTCAAGACGGAGTTCACGTCCGGCCTTGTCCTCGGCGAAAAGTTTCACCTCCTGGTAATCCCCGCTGTCGCGGTGGGCGAGCATGGTCTCCACGACGCGGGCGAGCATGCTGCGGTCATTCTCGCACGCCGCCGCGAGGTCGTCGAACTTTCCGGCCTTCCAGAGTTCGATGGTTCTGGCGGTGAAATCGTCCGGCACGATGCGCGCGCGGCGCATGTTGAAAATGCGCTCGAGGGCGCAGCCCATTCCCAGCACGGAAAGCAGACCTATGAACCACATCGTTTTGCCGCCCTGTTCGATGTAGTGCATCCATTCGTCCAGCGCCGTTTTCTCCGGCCCGGCCGTCGGTTCTTCCGCAGGCGCGTCCATATCGGCGACTTCGACGGCGTTGGTATCGGCAGGTTCCGGCGCCGGCGCCGCGGCGTCCTGTGAAAACGCTCGAAAAGCGATGATTGAAAGAACAAGGGCTGCGGCCGGGGCTATGAGATTGCGGTTCATTTAGTTTCTGATTTTTAGACGTTGCGTTTGCCGACGATTATACACGAAAAGCCGTTTCCGCGAATCCCGGAATGCAAAACGCGCCGCGCACGCGGAATTCCACGTGCGCGGCGCGCAGGCCGTCAAGACCGGTCCGCCGATGCGCGGACTCAGCCGTTCTTCTTCGCGTACTTCGAGAGAAGTTTCTTGAGATACGTGATGGTTTCGCGGATTTCCTTGGTCTGCTGATCGCCGTGGATTTCGCGCTCGATCGTGAGATCGCCCGTGGAGCCGCAGTCGAGCAGTTTCGGGAGAAATTCCGGATAGCGCACGAAACCGGTGCCGACCTTGACCTCGTGACCGAGATTCACGCCGTCTGTGGGCGGTTCGCCGTCCTTGGCGTGGATGGCGCGCACCCATTTGCCGAACACGTGGAGAGCGTCGATCGGGTTGCCTTTTCCGTAAAGGAGCAGGTTCGCCGGGTCGAGATTGATGCCGAGGTTGTCGAGACCGACGGTCTGGATGAAACGCAGCAGCGTGACGGGAGTCTCCTGGCCGGTTTCGAACCAGAACCCGATGCCGAGGCGTTTGCAATGGCCCGCCACGTCGGAAATCGCCAGAGCGACGGACTCGAACTCGGGATCGTTCATGTTTTCGGGAAGGAAGCCGCAGTGCGTGATGATCGCGGGAGCGCCGGCTTCGGCGGCGAACTCAGCCCACTTTTTGAGCTCGCGCACGCGGATTTCGCGGTATGAAACGGGCACGATGCCGAGAGAAACCGGTCCGCGCGTGAAGTTCCAGATCGCGGGACCCGAATAACCGCTCCACATCGCGGTGATGCGGACGTCCAGCTCCTTGCTCTTCTTCTTGAGCTCGCGGGCTATGTCGAGTTTGCAGAGATCGGGATTCCAGGAACAGACCTGCGCGCAGTGCAGACCGAAGTCGGCCACGGCGTTGAGGTTCGAGACATCGGGGGTGAGATAACTCATGCACCCGATTTCGGGAAGTTTCGTTTTCATTTTTGAATTTCGGTGTTTTGTTTCGATTCAAGCGGATCGAGCAGCCAGCGCGAATTGTACCAAAACCACTGCTCGGGTTCAGCACGTATCGCGGCGTCCATGCATTTCGCGGTTTCTTCGGCAAGCCTGATTTCCTCTTTTTCCACCGGCTCCGAAAGGTTCGGATGAATCGTGGGGAAAACCTCGACGTCGAATTTCATCCATCCGCGGCGCCGCACGACGAGAGGAACGATCGGAGCCCCGGTCTTGTACGCCATGAGCCCCATTCCGCGGTGCACGTTGGCGCGGCCGCCGAAATATCCGACTTCTATGCCCGGCTGACGCGACCTCACGTCCGGCAGAATGGCGAACGCGCCGCCGCGTTTGATGCCGCGGAGCATTTCAATGAACGCCCGCCCGCCCGCGGAGCCCCGCTGCACGGCGGAAATGCCGCCGCCCGTCTGGAGCCGGTGGATCAGCGCGTTCACGTAGGGATTGCTCTGCTTGCCTTCGACGGAAAAAATGTCTATGCCGCGGCATTTGGCGAACGCTCCGGCAAGCGCCCAGTTTCCGCAATGCGGGAGAGAGATGACGGCGCCCGTACCGGCCGCGGTCATCTCTTCCTTCACTTTCTCCACCGCCGCAAACCCGTTCGGAGCGATTTTCGAAAGCTCTTTTTCCGACATGTGCGGCACGCGGAACATTTCAACGGCGGTGAAAATCAGATTTCTGAACGAAATCCACGCGATGCGGCGGATTTCTCGTTCCGGAACATCCGGACCGACGACGAACCTGATGCGACGGCATGCTTCGCGACGCTTTTTCACGAGCGCGAAATAAAGCAGTTTCGCCCACGGCCACGCGAACGCCAACGCGACGATGCGCGGCGGAATCCGGCAGAGAAAACCGAAAAACAGAAGCAACGCGTACTCAAGACGATAGCGTACCGGATGCTTCATGCCGACCGCGGGTTCAGCCCCAGAGTTCTTCGAGACGGTAGTAGGAACGCGCTTCCGGAAGGAAAACGTGGACCATCACGTCGAACAGATCGAGCACGATCCACGCGCTCTCTTCATCGCCCGAACGGCGCGCGTGCTCTCCGGCTTTTTCACGCAACCCGCGCTCGACGTCGTTCGCCAGCGCGCGCAGATGCGGGGACGAAGACGCGGACGCGATCACCAGCACGTCGGTGATGCTCGACTTGCCGCGCACGTCGATGATTTTGACGTCATCGGCTTTTTTTTCTTCAAGAATCGCCCGGATCAGCTCCGCTTTGTCTTTCGTATCCATCTTGGCAAGCGGTTTTTCCGCGGCTTCATCGATATGGTCGGAGTAGAGGGGCTCGAACCCACGACCCACTGATTAAGAGTCAGTTGCTCTACCAACTGAGCTATACTCCGAATCCTGAAATTGGAGCGAGCTAAGGGATTTGAACCCTCGACATCTACCTTGGCAAGGTAGCGCTCTACCACTGAGCTAAGCTCGCACAGGTTGCGTGACGGGTGGAGAATCTAGCAAAACGACATTTCCAATGCAAGTTGTTTTTCAAAAAAATCAAATCGAAAGGAAAAAACGGATTCACTGCCGTCGCAAACCGGACGGAATGCGCCGGCATGCGCCGATTTTCCGCCTTCATTTGAAGTTGCGTTCGGTTTTACATATAATAGCCGGACGTTACGCGCCTGTCGCCCAATTGGATAGAGCGTCAGCCTCCGGAGCTGAAGGTTGTGGGTTCGAACCCCGCCAGGCGCACCATCTTTCCCGCTCAACATCCGTCTCCATGACGACGGCTCATTACCGCGGAATCGCCACAAAGCCCGCCGCTGGCGGGCTTTGTGCGTATATGCCACGTTTCTGTGCGAAAGCGTCTCGCCACCTTCACTCGCCCTTTTCGCCCCGTCTTCGGTCCCGAAAAGGCGTCTCTGTCTCTGAAGTGAAGGAGCAACGCCCATGAACGCCGAATCGGTGGTGCGTGGCGCAGTCAGTCGAACCCGTTGCACGAGACATTGTTTTCCGCGCGAATTCTCCGCGATTCAACATCACCGGAGAAGACGCGGAAATCAATCGGGCCGCCTTGTTTTTGTTTATATATCCGAAATCCGGCTTGCATTGTCATGGGTTTTGGCAATAATGCGTCTTTTCCGCTGAATTGCGGAATCACGCGATCCACTTAAGATTTTCAAAACGGGGAAACCGGCATGATAGACAGATATTCGCGTCCTGAAATGGCGTCGATCTGGACTCTCGAACACAAATTCGGCGTGTGGTGCGACGTTGAATTCGCGGCCACCGAGGCCTGGGAGCGGCTCGGAGTGGTGCCGACGGGCACGGCCGAGCGCATGCGCGCGAACGCGCGCTACACGGTCGCGGACATTCTCGAGCTTGAAAAAAGCACGCATCACGACGTCGTCGCGTTCACGCGCACCGTCGCGAAATCGCTCGGTGACGATTCTAAATGGCTCCACTACGGCCTCACTTCGACCGACGTCGTCGACACCGCGTACGCGATCAACATCCGCCATGCGATGGAGATTCTCATCGCGGACTGCAAGTCGTTCATCGACATTCTCGAAAAACAGGCGCGCAACTACAAAGACACGCCGGTCATGGGCCGCACTCACGGCGTCCATGCGGAGCCGACCACGTTCGGAATGAAATTCCTTTTGTGGCATTCGGACATGAAACGCTGCCTGCGCCGTCTGGAACAGGCGGCCGAAACGATGCGCGTCGGCAAGCTTTCCGGCGCCGTCGGCAATTACGGCAACATCGATCCGTTCGTCGAGAAATACGTCTGCGAAAAACTCGGGCTCGAACCGGCTTCCGTTTCCACGCAGGTTCTGCAACGCGACCGCCACGCCGAGCTGCTCTGCACCATCGCCATCACCGGAGCGTGTCTTGAAAAAATCGCGCTCGAAGTGCGCCATTGCCAGCGCACGGAACTCCGCGAGGCCGAGGAGCCGTTCGGGAAAGGCCAGAAAGGCTCGTCCACGATGCCTCACAAGCGCAATCCGGTGAAGAGCGAAAACGTCTGCGGTCTTTCGCGCGTGCTGCGCGGCTACGCCGTCACCGCGCTCGAGGACGTGGCGCTGTGGCATGAACGCGACATTTCGCACTCGTCCGCCGAACGCGTCATCATTCCCGACGCCACGACGCTTCTTGACTACATGTTCGAGCGCATGTCGTTCATCATAGGCGGCCTGCTCGTGCACCCGGAGAACATGCTGCGCTCGATGGCGATGAGCCACGGGCTGGTCTACGCCCAGCGCGTGATGCTCAAACTCGTCGAAAAGGGCATGCTCCGGGAAACCGCCTACGATCTCGTGCAGAAACTCGCCATGCGTTCGTGGGCCGAAGGCTGCGCCTACAAGGATCTGCTCCTCGCCGATCCCGAAGTGTCCGCGAAGCTTTCGTCCGAAGAGCTGGATGCGATCTGCCGTCCGGAAAACAGCTACGCGCACATCGACGAAATATTCGCGCGCGAATTGGGCGACTGACGTCATGCGGCTCCCGCGGCAGATTCTCGCGGTGGCCCGCGCCACGGCCCTCGAGGGGCTGCAGGAATCCGCCGTCGTTCTCGTGGCGCTGTGCATCTTCGCCGCGTGCGTGATGCAACCCGTCCTGCAGCTGCACGCATTCGGCGAGCCCGGACGTCTCGCGCGCGACGGCGGCATGGCGATGCTGCTTCTCGCGGGAGTGCTTTCGTCGGCGCTCGCGGCGGGCGCGACGGTTTCAGGCGAACTGCGTTCCGGCGTCGCCGCGGCCGCATTGTCGCGTCCTCTTTCGCGAGTTTCCTTCATCGTCGGCAAATGGCTCGGGCTCTGCGGCATATCCGGCGTTCTCGCCTGGTGCATGACATGGGCCGTGCTGCTGGCCGGACGCACCGCGGAAGCGCCCGTTTCAACCGAATACGTTTCATCGTCCATCCGCGACGTGGCGTGCGCGTGGGCTTCGTGCGTCATACCGATCGTTTCGATCGCCGCCGCCGCATGGATAAACGCACGCAAAAGCAAACGTTTCGGACTGTGTTTCTTCGCGTTTCTCGCGGCGCTGCCGCCTCTCGCCGCGCTCGCGCTCGGACTGTTCGCACGCGACGATTCGTGGGTCGGATTCGCCGCATGGAACCCGCGCATGGATTTCCGGGTCCTCTCGCTC
>JAZUJQ010000165.1:0-10664 GCA_045642845.1 Kiritimatiellia bacterium | reverse complement strand
ACATGGCTACACCCGACTTCGGGCACGCCCATCACGGCGGATCACGCGCTTGAACAGGGGCGCCCGGTGATGGCGATTCCGGGGCGCATCAACGACCCCTCCGCCCAAGGGTGCCACAAACTCATCAAAAACGGGGCGCGGCTCGTCGAGTCGCCGGAGGAAATCTGCGAGGAAATCGGATTCTCCGTCTCCGTCAAGGCGACGGACGAATCCCGGAACGCGCGGCCGTCCGGAACGTTTTCCCCGGAGGAAAACAAAATTCTGGCGGTGCTGAAGGACGGCGAGCAATCGCCGGACGCGATCATGGCGCGAACGGCGCTGCCGCCGCACGTCGTCACGCCGCTTCTTCTGGCCCTGGAAATGAAGTGCGCGATCCGCCGCACCCCGGGCGGCGGCTACGCCGCGCGCTGAACGGACGGCGCCGGCGTTCCGGAGAACGAGCGCTCACGCGCCGAAATGTTCCGGGGTTCCGGGCGAGTTCCAGACGATTTCTTCGCCGATTTTCCGGATGCGTTCATCCACGGTCGGTGCGCCGGAGCGCCCCGACACTTCGTCGACGACGGGCTTTTTGTAAAGTTCGTACGCGCCGCGGAAACCGATGTCGGTGACGTTCGGCATGACGACGTTCGCGCCGGCCAGAAGCGCCTGTTCGCGGCCGTCCGGAGCGAGGTTCTGCAGCACCGTCGTGGCGGCGATGTTGCGGTCGGGCAGGAACAGCCGCGCGGCCGCGACCATGTTAACGCCGAGGCGCAGCTGCTCCGATTCGTCGACCTTCGTCTTTCCGAGCGGCGTGTCGGGATGCGGCAGAAACGGTCCCATGCCGATCATGTCGACGTCCTCGTCGCGGAAAAACAGCAGGTCGCCGGCGAGGGAATCCGCGGTCTGTCCGGGCAGGCCGATCATCACGCCGCTGCCGAGCTGGTAACCGAGGCGCTTGAGGGAACGCAGGCAGTCGCGCCTGCGCTCCCACGAATGATCGGCGGGGTGCAGCGTTTTGTAAAGCTCCGGATCGGAAGTCTCGATGCGCAGCAGATAACGCGTGGCGCCGGCGTCCTTCCAGCGGCGGTAGACGTCGTCTGACTGTTCTCCGAGCGAAAGCACGATCGCGAATTTTTCCTCGGGCGCGAACGCGCGTATCGCGCGCACGGCGCGCTCGATGCGCGCGGTGTTCTCATCGCTTTCCAATTCACCGCTCTGCAGCACGACCGACCCGTAACGAAGCTCGAACGCGCGGCGCGCCATGCGGACGATTTCACCGGCGTCCAACCTGTACCGGCGGCACGCGGCGTTGTCCCGGCGCAACCCGCAGTAAAAACAGTTCTTCGCGCAGACGTTACCGATCTCCACGAGCCCGCGCAGGAAAACGCGGCGGCCGACGCGCGCCGTTTTGACCTCGTACGCGGCGGCGAGCACCGCGTCGCGGCCGGGCCCGCGCGGCATTGAAACGATCGCGGCGAGGTCGGCGCGCGAAAGCGCGTCGGGACCTCGCCGTGCGCGGGCGATCAGCCCGGCCGTTTCGGGCGAAACGGCGGAAGGCTCTGTCACGATTCGAACGGAACGATCGCGCCGGTGCGCGCGGATTCGTTGATCGCCTCCATGAGCTTCATCACCCGCATCACTTCGGGCAGTTTGATCTTCGGCTCGGCGCGTCCGTCGATCGTGTCCATCACGTTGCGGTAGAAATCGCGGATGTCGGACTTGACCAACTCGACGTCGCGCGTCTTGATCGTGTCGTCGGTGCGCGGCGCCATCGTCTTGGTGAGACCGGCCGCGGTGCGGATCGGCACGGCGTCGTTCTTGGAGCGGTCCGTGACGCACGTGACTTTGCTCGGGTAATCCTTGTTCCAGTGCACCTGAGCCGAACCGTCGCGGCCGAAAAGCAGCCAACGCGGCTTGCCGACGAAGTGGCTGGTGCCGACTTCGACGTGGGCGATTAGCCCGGATTTGAATTTGAGATCGGTGTAAAAGCCGTCGTCGACGAGTTCGTTGGTGATGTGATCCACCGTGGCGTACACGCTCACGAGCGGTTCCTTCACCATCTGCAGAATCTGGTCGAGCAGATGCACGCCCCAGTCCAGAATCATGCCGCCGCCGTGTTCGGGCTCCTGACGCCAGTCGCCGGGAATGCCGCGGCAGCCGAGCACGGAACTCTCGATGCGGAAAACCGGACCGAGCTCGCCGGATTCGACGATGGCTTTGGCAGTGAGAAAATCTTCGTCCCAACGGCGGTTCTGGTGCACGGTGAAAAACATTCCGGTGTTTTCCGAAACGTCCCACATCGCCTGCAGGTCCTTCGAGGAAAGCGTCACCGGCTTTTCGCTGACGACGTTCTTGCCGTGGCTCATCGCCTTGATGGCGAGCGGTCGGTGGAGATCGTTCGGCGTGGCGATCGTCACGATGTCCACGCGTTCGTCGGCGAGCAGTTCTTCGAACGACGCGTACGGGGTGATTCCGTGTTCACGCGCGAAGTTCTGGCGCGAGTCCCTGACGTCGAACGTGCCGACGAGGTGGAGGTTCTCGATCGTCGAGATGGTTTCGCGATGCCAATTGCCCATGCCGCCGAGGCCGCAGATGGCGATGTTGAACTGACGCTTGGATGTGTTCATGCGAACTCAATTTTGAATTTGCCCCAGACAGGGTTCGAACCTGCGACCCTCGGTTTAGGAAACCGATGCTCTGTCCAACTGAGCTACTGGGGCGGGAGACGAGTCGCCGCGGAGCGGCGCTTCGGCCGGTTATTCTAGCACAATGACGCATTTGTTTGGCTTGCACGCGGAGCGGATGGAACACGACCGGAATTTCCGCACCGGCGGCGTCCGGGACGCACCGCGGACGGCCGCCGCGAAACCGGTACTTGAAATACCCCTATATAGTGGAGGGGTGTTCTCGGAGTCCGACGTCCTCGCGGCGGCGAACGCGAAACGCATCCCGACCACGGCCCGCGCCGGGAAACCGGCTCAAAACATTCAGACAACAAAACCAACGAAAGGAAAACGACAGACATGAGCGCCATCTGCTACAAACCGAAGTCCAAACCAATGCCCTCCGTGGGCAAAATCCGCGAAATGTGGGTCTGCCATCCGAACGGAGCGGGCGTAATGTGGCGTGAAGAGGACGGAATCCACTTCAAAAAGGGCTTCATGAAGTTCGACGATTTTCTGAATTTTCTGGTGGAAGCCGACCTCGCGGAGAAAGAAGTCGCCCTGCACTTTCTGAGCGCCCCGGTCATATACGCCACCCCGGAAAACACCAATCCGTTCGCGATTGATTCATCCGCGGACTCCCTGGCGTTTGAAGGCGTCGTGTCCGGCGCGCTCATGAACGACGACTTGTATGCCACGATTCAACGCGACCGGCACGAAACGAAGGAATTCGCTCGCCGCGTCGGTGAAAGCAAGAATCCCGTGAAGTTTCTCTCGTCCGCTTCTTCCAAGTGGTTCAACAGCTGCACGGTGCTTCTCTTCGGAAGCGACGGCACCCACATGTTCGGCAAATCGTTCGAAACCGGGGACGACGGTCTGTTCTACGCCAACCGCAATTCCAGTTTGTTCAAGCTGTCTTTACTGCATTCCTTCATATCCGAGAACGACCCCAAAGAGACGCTCCGCGACACCGTCAATGCGATCGCGAAACAGATCGAGCGCGCGCTCAACGGAGACCTCAAACGGTACGGCAACTACGACACCGTTTTGAGACGCCTCGCTCTCATGGCCATCGACTCCGAGGACGGGTTGATTCTGTCGGAGCGCGCCCTTTGGAGGTACCTCGCTCTCATGGCCCTCGACTCGCCGGAATTCACGGTGGACAAACATATGGCCCTCCTCGACGCATCCGTACTCGTCGCGTGGGGAGGATACACGGTCCGCATCACCGACGCCTGCGTCAAAGGGACCTGCGGAACCTGCACCGCAGAGCAGCTGTTTTCGAAAAAAGCGCACGACGAACTCCACAAGTTGTTCGAGAATGCGTGGAAAAAAGTTCTGGGCAAATGCTGACGACCCGACGGCAGACGCCGCACGGAAACAAAAACGCCGCCGCACGCACGGGCGTGGGCGGCGTTTCGTTTCCGAACGGGCGTTACTTCAGAATCAGCGACGTGAAATCGTGCGAGCGGAGATAGCCGTTGGGGTTGAGGAACACGCGGTTCTTCTTGCCGTTGTAGACGATGGCGCCGAGCTGCTCCTCGGTCAGACCGTTCTCGTCCGTGCCGAAGCGCAGCGAACGGAAATCGATCTTGCCGACGATTTCGAGCGTCTTGTCCGCGGTCCAGGAAATCGCGCTGGAATCGGCGAAGGACAGCGAACCGCCTTCGGTGATGTCGAGCGTGGCGTCGCCCGTGAGAGCGAACGTGCCGAACTCGGCCGACGCGCCCTCGGGCATCTTCACCGTGCCCGCTTCGAACTGGAACTGGCAGAGCGGAGCGGACGAAGCTTCGCCCGTGAGTTCCAGCGTGCCGGCCCCCTTCTTGCGGAGGAAGTAGTACGCCTCGCCGCCCGCCTCGACCGTCATGCCCGCGGCTCCGGAAATGTCGGAGCTGACGACAAGGTCGCTGTCGGGGTCGCCGGTCACGTCGTCGACATTGAAGATGCTCTTGCAACCGGAACCGGAAGACCCGGAATTGACCTTCTTGTTCTTCGTGCCGAGGCAGAGTTCGTCGAGCGCGATCGCGCAAGGCTCGGTGCCCTGCACTTTGACGGTGTAGTCCGAATTGTAATAGTCGTAACCCATCGAGCCGATGCCGCCGGAAATCACGGCGCCGTCGGAGAGAGTGACGGACTTGAGCACGACGTACTTGCCGCTGTCGGAAGCGTATTCGTAGCTCTGCAGCCACTCGCCGCCCTGCAGCACGACGTCGTTGCCGTTGCAGCCGATGCCGAAGTTGCCGACGGTCTCGAGAACGCCGCCGGGAAGGACGGTGAACTTGCTTCCGTTGTAACCGTACGGATCGTAGATGGACGGGCAGATCAAACGGCCGCCGTCGCAGATGCGGAAGGCGTCTTTGGCGCCGCCGAAGAGGCCGTAATTGCCGCTGCCCGCGCCGACGGTCATCGTGCCGTACACATGGAACGGAGAGCCGTTGAACACGACGCTGTTCGCGGCGGGGATCGTGACTTCGCTGCCTTCGGCGAATTCCACCGATCCGCCGTTCTGAGCGCGCAGACGGCAGTCGAGAACTTGTTCGCCGCAGAACGCGAGGACGCCGGCGTTGACCTTGGTCTCGACGCCGTGGGAGGCGTACGCCCCGGCGAACTCGGTGCGGCATTCGGTCGGAAGCGCGTCGGTTTTGCGGAGCTCGAGATTGAAGAGCCACTCGTCGTATCCGTCGCCGACTCCGTTGGTGTCGAAATCGGAACCGAAGAGTTCCGCGGAACGCGCGTACGCGGAGCGCTTGTAAACGCGGTAGCCCCAGACGTCGTCGCCGACCTGATGGAGGCGGACCTTGACGCAGTTTATGCAGAGCGCGCTGTAAATGACGCCTTGGAACTGGCAGGTCCACTCGTCGTCGGTTCTGACGAAGTAGAAGATGCCGTTGTCGCCGGTCTTGCCGCCGGTGTTCTTGTTCGGCAGAGCGGAATTGATCGTGTACTCGCCGGACGCGCCGCCGAACTGGCAGTGGAGCGTGGCGACGATCGTGTCCATTTCCGAGAGCTTCACGTTGGTGAACAGCAGCTGATCCTCGTCGGAGATATTGCCCTCGATCTCGTACGGACGGATGTCATCCACCTGTTCGCGGAGATTGAACTCGAGACCCGCCGCGGCCGAGACGTCGTTCTCGAAACGGAGCGTGCCGTTGTCGTTGTACACGATCGCCGTCGCTCCGTCGAACGCAACGGCGTCGCCGGAGAGAGTGACGTCGGCTCCGGTTTCGATGCCGGCGACGGACTTCGCGCCGAAGACCTCGATTTCGGCGTCGTTGGCGAACACGGCGGTGCAGCCGTCGAGCCAGGCGACCATGTAATTCTTGGGCGACAGCCAGTTCTCCGTCAGGTTGTCCCACGTTCCGGCGGAGCCGCCGGCCCAGACGAGCCGGTCGCCGACGTGCGCGACGGCGCTGTTGAAGGTCGTGAACTGAACGGCGTCGGACACTCCGGTTTCGCCTTCGGAGTTCTCGAGGACGGCGCGGACGAAGTAGGTGGTCGCTGGGTCGAGCGTCGTGATGTCGAAGTCGAAGGTCCTCGCTTCGGTGCAAGTGCCGACGGTGATGAAACCGGACTCGGCGAAGTCGGACGTGAGCGAATATTCGAGACGGAGCGTGGCGGAGTCCGCGCCGGCGCCGAGCGCCGCGACGGGCATCGTCACGGACACGCCCTCTTCCTCTATTTCGCCGACTTTGAGCGAAACGATCGGCAGAATCTGCTCGTACTCGTAGAGGGCGGAGAACTGGGACAGCGCGGGGCTTGTTTCGGACGCTTCGCAGACGAGCGCGAAGCGCACGGCGCCGTACTTGGCCAGATCGGGGATGGTGAACTTCGTCGAGACGAGAGACTCGCCCCGGGCGAGTTCGGCGAGCACGATGCAGCCGCTCCACCCGTCGGCGTTTTCACCGCCGTCGGAAGCGCCGTAGAATGCGACAAGCTTGGAAGCGGAAGGCACCTCGCCGTCGACCGAAAGCCACGCCGTGACCGTTCCGTCGGCCGCGGCCGCGACAAGTCCGACGCCCAGATAGGAGCCGTCGCCGCTCACATAGCGCAGGAACCCGCCGTCGGCGTCCATGAGCGGCGCCCAATCCGCCTTCGCGGGATCGGTGGTGCCGTCGATGTTGTAGGCGATGCCATTGCCGTTGAACTTGGATTCGTCGGTGATGCCCTTGCCGCCGTCGCCGTCGCCGATGCGGACTTCGATCGGATACCAGCCGGCTTTCTCCACATTCAAGGTCGCGACTGGATAGGCGTTGTAAGTCGTGTTGTTGAGGATGACCTCGTCGCCGATCTTCACGTACGCGGAGTCGTCGATGTTCTTGCCGATGTGCAGTTCACCGACCGGAAGGTAGATTTCGCCGAAATACCCGAACGTCGTGTTGGAGCCGTTCCACTTGAACACGCTGCCGGTGTAGGGGCTCGTGTAGAAAACGCTGTCCTGTTTGCCGGAATCGACCTTGTAAAGCGCCATCACGACGCCGGGAACGACTTCGAGCGGAATCACGCTGTTCGCGAGGATGTCCGTCGAGAAATCGTTCGCGGAGTTGATCTTGCCCTGCAGAAGTCCGGCGCGGGAGAGCTCATTGGCGACCGGGAAGGTCGTCGCCGCGACGCGGAACGCGCCCGTCTTCGCGTCGCTGACCTGGCCGAGGTCGTTCTCGACGTAAATCGAGTAGGCGTAGGTCGCTTCGGACGTGAGACCGTCGACGGAGCCCGTGAGCGGCGATCCGTCGCCCTCAGCGAACTTGACCGGCTCGCAGAGGTTGCCGGCGTCGAGACCGTAGGCGATGTAGGCCTCAGCGGAAGAGGCGCCGTCGCCGAGCGTGGTGAGACCGAGCGAGACGGTCATCGATTCGCCGTCCGCGGACGTGATCGACACGGTGGCGATGCAGGGCTTGGACGTGTCGTTGGCAGTCGCGGCGCCGCAGACGAGCGGAGCGCCGGTTTCGGCCGCGTATTCGAAGGCGACCCGGGCGGCGCTCTTCGCGCCGTCGTAGAATTTGACCTCGTCGATAATGCCCCACCACTGACGCTCGTTGAAGTCGGCGTCGTTGCCGATGGAGAATCCGACCGAAGCGGCCTTGACCGGCGAAATCGAGCCGGTGGCGGAAAGCGCGCCGTTCGTGTAGACGTTGACGAGGTCGCCGTTGACGACGAACGTGAGTTTCTGCCAGCCGGCGGTGGTGTCGGCGGTCTGGAAATCGACGCGCGGGGATCCGCCGGCGCCCGTGAATTTGCCGCTGGTCTTCGAACCGCTGTTGTATTCGATTTCGAAGCCGTTGACGTCGCTGTACGAATTCTTGCGCGAGAACACGCGGGTGTAGCCGCTGGCGTTCGTCGCTTTGAACCAGCCCTCGACCGTGAACGCGGAGGCGGTGGTGATGTAGTTGTTGATGTCCGCGGAAACGCCCATGCCGTTCGTCGTTCCATCGGCGGAGGCGTTGACGCGGGAACGGCCGATGAAGGCGTCGTCGCTCGCGGTCATCTGTCCGGTGACGCCGTGCGGCGTGGCGGTGAGGCCGTGACCGGTGGAATCCTTCGCGTCGCCGGAGGCCTCTTCGAAGTGCCACACGCCGACGTAGCCTTCCCACATCCCTTCGGGGGATTCGCAGGCCATGGCGCCGCCGTAGGAAACGGTTATGTCCGTGCCCTCGAGTTCGCTCGTCACCTGCACGTAGAGCAGCGACTCGCCGTCGGTGTTCCAGGACGCCAGCTCGTACGGCAGCGCGTTGCCGGACGCATCCTCGACGTAGATGTCCCTGCCGTCGAGCAGGAAGTCGTCGTAGTCGAAACCGGGAATGCCGGTCTCGCTCATGCGGACGAGAACCGGGTACGTCGTGCAGCTGCCCTGCGAGTAGTTTTCGGGGATCGTCACGGTGAAATGCATGGCGAAATCGGGGCGCAGTCCGTAGTAGGCGGCGATCTCGAGATCGGAAGTCACGCAGGAAAAATCGCCGACCCAACCGAAGAACGGAAGCCCCTGGTATTCGACGCCGGCCATGTCAGGCGCGGCGGCGGCGGAGCCGGTGCGGACGGTCTGGGTGTCGATCACGGAATCGTCGGGATTCTTGAAGACGACCTGGTAGGTGCGGTCGTAGACGGCGGTGACGACGAGGTCGTCCTCGATGTCGGAGAAGTCGACGTCCCAGCCGAGGAAGACGTAATTCGGAATCTCCGGGGCCTCCGGCGCCGTGGCGGCGTGCGTCTGCTCGACGGTCTGTTCGTCGAGCACGGTCTGTCCGTCGACGCCGCCCATGAACGTCACAGTGCAGAGTTTGTGGTAGAGGGCGTTCACGACAAACTCGAGTTTCTGCACGTTGTCGAACGGCTTGTCCCAACCGAGGAAAATCCAGTTGCTGCCGTAATCCGGCATTTCGGCGGCGGTCGGCGCGACGGCGGCGTATTCGCCGGCCGGAACGACGTAGGTTTTGATCGTCTCCCCTTCCTTGCCTTTGAAGTACACGGTGCGATCCTGCGACGCGGCGTCGGAAAAATAGAGCCGGAGATTGCGGCCGTACGAGTGGTAAAGCGCCGTGGTGTTGTAATAATCGGTGATTTTGCCCTTTTTCGACTCCCAGGTCACGTCGTAACCCAAGGTGTTGGCTCCGGTGAAACCCGCGGCCCACATGACCTGCCCGTAGATGTCGTCCCCTTCCTGCGTGAGTTGCAGAAGAAAGCCGTTGCCGACGCCGTCGTAGCTGTTGCCGTACGTACGACCGTGGAACTCAACGGTGAGCGTCGTGCCGTCGTTTGAAAGAAGGTAGAGGCCGCTGTCCGCGAACGTTCCGGATTGAACCCTCGGAAGACTCCAGCGGTAGTCTCGCTCGTCCTGGGAACCGCCGAATCCCTGCTTGCAGGTCATCGCAAGGTCCTGGACGTCGGTCAATTTGCGATCTTCGAAATACAGTTCCTTTTCCGTGCCGCACTCCGTGACGAGCGCCGCCTCCTCGATTATCTGAATGCCGCCGACGATGTCTCCGTAGAACGTGAGGTCGTTCAGGGAAAGGCACGCCTCGTGCGTGGAGCCGTTGTTGGCGTAAATCGAAAAGCGGTAGGAACGGCTGTCGATGCGGTTCGCGGCGGGAATCTCGTAGGTGATCTCCTGCACGGTGGATGACCAGGTGTCTTCCGGATCGTCCGCCGTCTTTTCGTGAAGCGTGACCCAATCCGAGCCGTCGAAGGCCTCGAGTTTGAACTGCGTCGGGGCGCGCGGCAGGTCGTAGGAATCGTCCTCGTGCGTGCGCATGAGTTTGTAGGACGTCAGCGTGAATTCCGCGCCAGACTGGTAGTCGTCCGGAATGTCGTACTGAATGACGCCTGTCGACGACGAAAACATCACGCGGCCGTCTTTGCCCGTGTTGCCGTCGAAGGCATGGTTGACATCCTCGGTGGTCTTGCGGACCGTGCCGCTGACGCGGGTGACGGTCGGCGTGAACTCGGAGCGTCCGAGCGCGGTGATGTCGACCTCGCCGAACACGGCGAGCGAACACAGACAGATCGCCGCAGCGGCGAATATCTTTGTTTTCATGTGATTTTTGCGTTTTGTGGAAACCGAAAAACGGGGGCAACCGACGCCCGTGTTGGAAAAGGTAGAAAAAAAAACGAAATTTGTCAAAATTTCGCGCAAAATCGTCGCGTGGTTTTCAAAACCGGATTTTCCCGTCCCAAATCCCGTGCACGCCGAATCGGCGATGCGCGGCGAAAACATTCGGCGGAGCGGTAGCGGGAGCTTCACGGATCGGAGTTGCTTTCAAACGGAGCGATGGCGCGGTTTGCGCACGTTGGGTAGGACAAGTAAGATGGGTAGGACGAGTATGACAGCGGTGGCAATGGCGCGGTTTGCCGGGGCGCCGTGTTGAAAAACTCCGACGGCTGGCAAACTGGCTCCGCTACCGCTCCGCCGTGCTTCGCGGCGCACAGCCGCAGATTTTTGAATAAAGTGGAAAAACATTTTCAAATCCCGTGCGCGCCGAATCGGCGATGCGCGGCGAAAACATTCGGCGGAGCGGTAGCGGGAGCTTCACG